>NZ_JBFUKU010000005.1:0-67208 GCF_056400685.1 Pseudomonas sp. P5_A12
GGCAGATGCTGTGTATTTAAACCCAGAGCGCCCTGAAATTAAGAGCGCAACGGGCTAGCAACTGTAAGACAAGGCGACAGGTACCTTGACACGTACCGCGTTTGAAAAAAAGTGAGTCGCCGTAAGGGCGAAACCGCCAGCGGCCGTTACCGCAGAAATGGATATGTACCCGCAAGCAAGAACCTGGTCGGCTGTCAGGCCGCCAAGATAAAGATCAAAAAACCATCAGTAACCGTTCGAACCGTAATCAACCTGAAAATCGAACCCGGAGACACGTTCGACACCCGTTTCGAGCTGGCCATCAGGCAGGAGCCGCAACCAGCGATACCCCGGCGCCTGCTCCCCCACCATGAAATCATCACTCCCCGGCTCAAACTGAATACAGGTCGAAGGAGAGGCAATCAGGCGCACACCCTTGCGCAGCTGATCAATCTCCTGATGCACATGCCCCCATAAAACCGCCCGCACCTGCGGAAAACGATCAAGCACCGCAAACAGCGCCTCAGGGTTGCGCAACCCGATCGGCTCCATCCAGGCACAGCCAATCGACACCGGATGATGGTGAAAACACACCAGATGATGCCGCTCCGGTGCCTCACTCAGTGACCGAGCCAACAACTGCAATTGCTCATCCTGCAAATACCCCGGCACCGAACCCGGCACGGCGGAATCGAGCAACGTGACCCGCCAGTTACCGACATCCACCACCGGCTCCAGCAAAGCGCTCTGCACCGCTGCCTCGGCCATGATCTGTGGCTCATCGTGATTGCCCGGAATCCAGCGCGCCGGCGCATCGAGCAGACGGGTCAGCTCGCGGAACTGCTGGTAGGACTCCAGCGTCCCGTCCTGAGACAGGTCGCCACTGGCGATGACCAAGTCGATGTGCGGCTGCTGAAGCTGCACCAATTCAATGACTTTTTGCAGGCTGTCCCGGGTGTTCATGCCCAGCAACGTCCCGTCCGCGTCGGCGAACAGATGACTGTCGGAGAGTTGCACCAGCAACGCCGGATCGGCGGTGGTCAATGTGGATACGCTCGGCAAGGCGTTCTCCCAGGACTGGATCACGGGTGAGGATGGATACCGCAATTATGCTGGGGGACGCTCAAAAGGGGAAATCCGTGAACCAGACACAGTTCACACCCGGCGCCCTATCTCCCAAATATGCTCATTTAGGGGAGATAGGACGCTCAACGCACAACGGCGTACTCGTGCCCGCAGGCCAGGCAATGGCTAAGCCATTCACCCAGAAACATATTCAGCTGGGCCTTTTCGTCCGGCTGGTGCATCGACGCGTTCGGGTAAGGATAGATGCCGCGAAAACGCCGTGCATGTTCGGCGCTGACGACTTCGGCCATGCAGGCGTCGTGATAGACCTGCACTTCCAGCTGCGGTATCGGCAGCCAGGGCAGGCTGTGCTCCTGGCGCACTTGCAGGGTCGTGGTGTAAGGACAGACTTGCAACACTTCCAGCGCCAGCACGCCTAGCATCTGTTCGCCGTGGGTGACGGCAATGCGCCGCGCCGCCGGCTCGTCACGCATGTCTGGCAGCAGTCGCATCAAGCGCGCGTAGTTCGCCTCGCAGGAAGCTTGCAGCCCCACAAGGTCCACCCTATAACGATCGCGCAGCTTGTTTACGACCATAACCCCCTCACTTCAGCGCGGTTTAAAGCTAACCATTGCAAGGCAATGATGCTGGCCGCGTTGGCAATTCGTCCATCACGTACGGCTTGCAAGGCATCTTCGAACGCCCAGACCGTGACGCGGATATCTTCAGCTTCTTCCTCCAGCCCATGCAGGCCGCCAACCCCGTTCGTGTCGCAACGCCCCAGAAACAGGTGCACAAATTCATTGCTGCCGCCCGGCGACGGAAAATATTTGATCATCGGCCAGAGCGCCCCGAACACAAGCCCAGCTTCCTCCTGCCCTTCGCGGTGAGCAACTTCTTCCGGCACTTCTTCCTTGTCGATCAGACCAGCGACCAGCTCGATCAGCCAAGGGTTGTCGGTCTTGCCCATGGCACCGACACGAAATTGCTCGATCAGCACCACTTCGTCGCGTTGCGGGTCGTAAGGCAGCACGCACACCGCATCGTGACGAACGAACACTTCACGATTGATCTCGCGACTCATACCACCGGCGAACAGTTCGTGGCGCAAGTGCACACGGTCGAGCTTATAAAAGCCCTCGTAGCACTTTTCGCGCCGAACGATATCAACGGCGGTCGGAATGGCGTTGGCGAAATCAGTCATGACAATCCTCTTTACTGCAAATCCATTACAAGGCTCCTTTTTGTTACTTGCAGCCTCGACTTCGCGCCATCCTAACGCGCCTGCGACATTTGATGCAGCCCCTTTCCCTTCAGCGGGATAGACGGTGAGGGCGAAACCAATTCTAATTAGCTTAGTGGCGAACTGACTGCTTCGTTGATAGTCGAAGCGGATAACTTTTTGCCTTTCCCAGTTTTGCAAAGGACGCCCATGTCGCTTCTTAAAATTGCCTCCGTGGCCGCTATCGCCCTGACGCTGGGCGCCTGCCAAAGCCTGTTTCAGCCCAGCTACCGGGCGCCGCTGGAAACCAGCCGCGACGCCACCGAAACCCTGAAACCGGGTTGCAGCACATCCGAATGCCCGCTGGTAAACATCGATACGATACGCTTCCCCGCCGAGCCGCAACTTGACGCCATCGTCGAAAAACGCCTGCTGCAATTGACCCGCACCTCACCGGACGCCCCAGTGGCACCCACACTGACGGCCTATCGTGACGAATTTTTGCGCACGGCCGCTCCGCGCTCCAGCAGTTACCTGCAAGCCAAAGTACGCGAGCAGCATGACGGCTTGGTGATTGTCGAATTTTCCAGCTACCTGGACACCGGCGGCGCTCATGGCACACCGGGTCGCGGCTTTATCAACTATTCACGCCAGCAACACAAAGTCCTGACGCTGTTGGACATGTTGATTCCAGGCCAGGAAGAAGCATTCTGGAAGGCAGCGAAAGTCGCGCACAACAACTGGTTGATCAGCACCAAGCTCGCTCAGGAACCGGAGTTCGTGAAGAGCTGGCCGTTCCAGAAAACCCAGAACGTGGCGCTGACCTACGGCGGGGTGATCCTCAAGTACGAAACCAGCACCATCGCGCCTTACGCGCTGGGCCATATCGAACTGAAGATCCCTTACCCGCGCCTGAACGGCATCCTCAAGCCCGAGCTGTTTCCCGGCCGTAGCTGAAGGCCCGACCCAGCACCAGCTGCAGCAGCCCTGCCAGAATCAACGATGGCAGGGTTGCGCCGATGTCCGGATACAGATTGGCCAGCAAATGATAAGTGCTCACCCCGCCCAACCAGGCGAGCAACGCCGGCCAGCGCAACGCGGCTGACGCCACTTGAGCCGAACGTTTGCGCAAGATGAAGTGATCCACCAGCACCACGCCGAACAGCGGCGCAAACACCGAACCGATCAACAGCAGGAAGTTCTGGTACTGGGCCAGCGGCGCCAGGCACGCGATCAGTGTGCAGATCACGCCGATGGTCAGCGCCAGATGCTCGACTTTCAAGCGCAACAAAATCCCGCTGGAAACGGCGGCCGAGTGAATATCGGCGAAGGCGTTTTCCGACTCGTCCAACAAAATCAGCAGCAGCGGAATGCCCAAGCCGGCACCGGCCAGTGCCAACAGCAAGGCATTCACTTCACCGCTCGGCGCGAATGCCAGGGTGTAGGCCACGCCCAGGCTCATCAGCCAGAAGTTACCGATAAAGAAACCGATGGCCGTACCACCGAAGACGTTTTTCGCACGCTTGCCGAAACGCGAATAGTCGGCGATCAGCGGCAGCCACGACAGCGGCATCGCGATGGCAATGTCAAAACCCACGGCAAACGGCATCGAGCCATCACCGGCCTGCGCCCACAACGCGGCCAGATCGGCTTTGGCAAACAGGTTCCATGTCAGCCAGATGCACGCGCCCAGCAACAGCCAGATGCCCCACTTGCGCAGGATTTGCCGCACGAATGTCAACGGACCGCTGACGGCCAGCAAGGTCGCCAACGCGCCGAAGAACAAGGTCCAGAGCAGCGGATTCGACAGCAGGCTGCCTTCGCTGAAGGCCCGCGCACCCAACAGGCTGGCGGCGTCACGCATGACGATGATTTCGAACGAGCCCCAACCGATCAGTTGCAGAAGGTTCAGCACGGCCGGCAGACTCGCGCCACGTTTGCCGAGGCTGAGTTTGAGTGCGGCCATCGACGACAGGCCGGTGTCGCTGCCAATCACACCGACGGCGGCCAGCAGCAAAACGCCGACCAGGGTGCCGAGGAAGATCGCCAGCAACGAACCGGACAGGCCCAGTCCCGGCGCGAGCAGTGCGCCGGTCTGCAGCACCATCAAGCCGATGCCGAGGGAGAACCACAGGGAAAACAGATCGCGCCCGCCGAAGACGCGCCTATCGGCGGGTACGGCTGTGCCAGGGGAATAGGTGTTCAAGTCAGATATCTCAAGGGAAACATGGGTTACAAGCTTCAAGCGGCAAGCTTCAAGAAAAAGCAGATCCAGCCTTTGCTTCTAACTTGCCGCTTGCAGCTTGCAGCTTAAATCTTTTTATAAAGCTGACTGCCTTCCTGCTTGAACCGTTCAGCCTGTTCCGCCAATCCCTGGGCGACCTCGGCATCCACGGTTTCGATCCGCTGGTTGGCCGCGTATTCACGGACTTCCTGAGTGATCTTCATCGAGCAGAATTTCGGTCCGCACATAGAGCAGAAGTGCGCGACCTTGGCCGAGTCCTTCGGCAGGGTTTCATCGTGATACGAACGGGCGGTGTCCGGATCCAGACCAAGGTTGAACTGGTCTTCCCAACGGAATTCAAAACGCGCCTTGCTCAAGGCATTGTCGCGAATCTGTGCGCCAGGATGCCCTTTGGCCAGATCGGCGGCATGCGCGGCGATCTTGTAGGTGATGATCCCGGTCTTCACGTCATCCTTGTTCGGCAGGCCCAAGTGTTCCTTCGGCGTCACGTAGCAGAGCATGGCGCAACCGAACCAGCCGATCATCGCCGCACCGATACCGGAGGTGATGTGGTCGTAACCCGGTGCGATGTCGGTGGTCAGCGGGCCGAGGGTGTAGAACGGCGCTTCGTCACAGCATTCCAGCTGCTTGTCCATGTTCTCTTTGATCAACTGCATCGGCACATGACCCGGGCCTTCGATCATGCACTGCACGTCGTGTTTCCAGGCGATCTTGGTCAGCTCGCCGAGGGTTTCCAGCTCGCCGAATTGTGCGGCGTCGTTGGCGTCGGCAATCGATCCCGGACGCAGGCCATCGCCCAGCGAGAAGCTGACGTCGTAGGCCTTCATGATTTCGCAGATGTCTTCGAAATGGGTGTAGAGGAAGTTTTCCTTGTGATGCGCCAGGCACCACTTGGCCATGATCGAACCGCCACGGGAAACGATACCGGTCACGCGTTTGGCGGTCAGCGGTACGTAGCGCAGCAACACGCCGGCGTGGATGGTGAAGTAGTCGACGCCCTGCTCGGCCTGCTCGATCAGCGTGTCGCGGAACAGCTCCCAGGTCAGGTCTTCGGCAGCGCCACCGACTTTTTCCAGGGCCTGATAAATTGGCACGGTACCGATTGGCACCGGCGAGTTACGGATGATCCACTCGCGGGTTTCGTGAATGTGTTTGCCGGTGGACAAGTCCATGACCGTGTCCGAACCCCAGCGAATGCCCCAGGTCAGCTTCGCCACTTCTTCTTCGATGGACGAACCCAGCGCGCTGTTGCCGATGTTGCCGTTGATCTTCACCAGGAAGTTACGGCCGATGATCATCGGTTCCAGTTCGGTGTGGTTAATATTCGCCGGAATGATCGCGCGACCACGGGCGATCTCGTCACGGACGAATTCGGGGGTGATGATTTTCGGCACGCTGGCGCCGAAGCTGTGACCGGCGTGTTGCTGGTCCACCAGGCCGGCGGCGCGGGCCACTTCCAGCTTCATGTTTTCGCGGATGGCAACGTATTCCATTTCGGCAGTGATGATGCCTTTGCGGGCGTAGTGCATCTGGCTGACGTTAGCCCCGGCCTTGGCGCGGCGCGGATTGTTGACGTGGGCGAAGCGCAGCTTGGTCAATTCGGCATCAGCGAGGCGTTCCTGACCGAAGTTCGAACTCAAGCCTGGCAAACGCTCGGTGTCGCCACGGGACTCGATCCACGCTGAACGTACATCGGCCAGGCCTTTGCGCACGTCGATGATGACATTGGGGTCGGTGTACGGGCCCGAGGTGTCGTACACAACTACTGGCGCATTGATCTMGCCGCCGAAATCGGTCGGGGTCACGTCCAGGCTGATTTCGCGCATAGGCACGAGGATGTCGGGACGCGAGCCCTGAACATAGATTTTTTGCGAGCGGGTAAACGGCTGAACCGACTGTTGATCGACTTGGGCCGAATCACTCAGGTTCATCGTATTTTTTGGTTTTATCGTCATCACGGGCTCTCCAGACAGCATCCAGGCAGTGGAATTTTGTCGGAGCGAACCTGTAACGAATGGACGCAGCCAATCAGCCATAACAATGCTGTTGGTGCTGTGCTCAGTGCTCGAGGGGTGTTCGATTGTCGAACAACATCCCGGACGAAGCACAAGAGGACTCGCCGGGTGACGAGAAATCTTGTTCCCTACGCAGGCGCTAACCTGATCAGGTTCAACGGGATCCGAAATTATTCGATCTCAGCCTCATAGCAAGGCACCCCGACAAGAACCCGGCCAGTCTAGACACAACTGGCAGAGAACGCCAATACCGCTGCAAACACCATGATGAATGGCGCATTCCGGATTGTTCCCGCCCTCTTGCACAACTACACTCGCTACGCCGAGCCACGCATTGACGTGGTACGTGCCGCGCTTTAGCCTTGGCGCTCAAATTATTCGTGTAATATTTCTTCTAGGGAACGCCTATGCTGCGCAAACTCTCACTGGCCATTGCCGTGTCTTGTGCGTCCAATGGAATGGCCTGGGCAGCAGAAGCGCCCGTATCAAACAAGAACGATCTGGTCAGTGTCTACCAGGAAGCAAAGGCCAACAACGCCGACCTCGCGGCGGCCATCGCTCAATACGGYGCACAGAAAGAAGTCGTGCCCCAGGCCCGTGCCGGCCTGCTGCCCAATCTTTCGGGCGGTGGCGAACTGGCTAATGTGCGCACCTCGATCGATCAGCCTTCGTCGACGACCAATCGCGCTGCAAATTCCTATCAGGCCACCCTGGCGCAGCCACTGTTCCGCGCCGATCGCTGGTTCCAGTTCCAGGCCGCCAAGGACGTCAACGAACAGGCTGCCCTGCAACTCTCGGCCACCGAGCAAAACCTGATCCTGCAGACCGCTGAAAATTACTTCAACGTGCTGCGCACCCAGGACAACCTGGCGTCGACCAAGGCCGAAGAAGCGGCGTTCAAACGCCAGCTCGACCAGTCCAACGAACGTTTCGATGTCGGCCTGTCGGATAAAACCGACGTGCTCAACTCACAAGCCAGCTACGACACCGCACGCGCCAACCGAATCGTTGCGCAGCGTCAGGTCGATGATGCGTTTGAAGCACTGATCACCCTGACCAACCGTCAGTACAATTCGATTTGGGGCGTCACCCATAGTCTGCCGATCTTGCCCCCGTCTCCGAATGACGCCAAAGCCTGGGTCGATACGGCGGCCAGACAGAACCTGAATTTGCTGGCCAGCAACTACGCGGTCAGTGCCGCGGAAGAAACCCTCAAGCAGCGCAAGGCCGGTCATTTACCGACGGTCGACGCTGTGGCGAAATACGAAAAAGGTGACAACGACGCACTGGGCTTCAGCAACCCGAACTTTGGTCAAGCGTACAGTGGAAACGTCGAGCAAACGACCCTGGCTCTGCAACTGAACATCCCGATCTACAGCGGTGGCCTGACCACCTCTCAGGTGCGTCAGTCGTATGCCCAGCTGGACCAGACCGAGCAGCAACGCGAAGCGCTGCGTCGGCAGATCGTGGAAAGCACCCGCAATCTGCACCGCGCAGTGAACACTGACGTTGATCAGGTTTCGGCGCGCAAGCAGTCGATCATCTCCAACCAGAGCGCGGTGGAAGCGACCGAAATCGGTTATCAGGTGGGGACGCGCAACATCGTCGACGTACTGGATGCGCAGCGTTCGCTGTACACCTCGGTGCGTGACTACAACAACACCCGCTACGACTACATCCTCGACAACCTGCGCTTGAAACAGCAGGCCGGGACACTGAGCCCGGGAGATCTGGAAGACCTGAAGCGTTACCTCAAGGCCGACTACAATCCCGACAAGGACTTCCTGCCACCGGGTCTGGCGAAGGCGGCTGAGGAGCAATTAAAAGCAAGACCTCCGCAGTAACAGGTCATCACTGTGGTGAGGGGCTAACCCTCTCACCCCATTTATTAGCGATCGATCAACCGCCCCAGCCCATCCAACAACCGCTGCAACGCCCCTTGATTGGTGCGCATCACCTTAAGCCCCGCTTCTGCCATCTGCTGCGCATCGCGCGGCAACTCGAACAGCCGTTGCACCGCCAGCGCCAGGCCTTCGGCATCCTCCACTTCCTGCAACGCCCCGGCACTGCGCAATTGCGCGGCGATTTCGAGGAAGTTGAACAGGTGCGGGCCACTCAGGACGGGCTTGGCCAGCGCGGCCGGTTCCAGCAGGTTATGCCCGCCGTTCGGCACCAGGCTGCCCCCCACAAAAGCGCTGTCAGCCAAGGCGTAGAGAAACAGCAACTCGCCCATGGTGTCACCCACCAGCACCGACGTAGCTGAGTTCACCGGTTCGCCCGTGGAACGACGCAGCGTGGCAAAACCCTGCTGCTGACACAGTTCGAACACCGCGTTGAAACGCTCCGGATGGCGCGGCACCAGAATCAGCAACGCATCGGGATGGTTGGCCAACAACTGACGATGGGCCGCGAGCACCACTTCGTCTTCGCCTTCATGGGTACTGGCGGCGATCCACACCGGCCGATCGAGCGCCTGCCACTGAGTGCGCAGTTCCACGGCCCGTTGCAGCAGTTGCGGGTCGATGGTCAAGTCAAACTTGATCGAGCCGGTGACCTCTACGGTTTCAGGACGCGCACCCAACGCTTGGAAGCGCTGGGCTTCGGCTTCGGTCTGTACCGCAAACAGGCTCATCTCGGCGAGCATCGGCTGGGTCAGTTTGCGGAAACGGCCATACCCCTTGGCCGAACGTTCGGACAGCCGCGCATTGGCCAGTGCCACGGGAATCCCGCGTTTGGCACATTGGTGAATATGGTTGGGCCAGAGTTCGGTCTCCATGATCACCGCCAGGGTTGGCCGGACCCGATCAAGGAAGCGCGCAGCGGCGCAGGGCAAATCGTAGGGCAAATAGCAGTGCTGGATGCGCGGCTCATTGGCGAACAATGCCTGGATGCGCTCCGAGCCGGTCGGGGTCATGCAGGTCACGGTAATCGGCAACTGGGGATATCGTTGCAGCAAGGCGCGAATCATCGGCGCGGCGGCAATGCTTTCGCCCACCGACACCGCGTGCACCCAGATACCGCCCGGTTTCATCACCGGCAGTCCAAGGGAGAAACGCTCGCCAATGCGCTTGGCATACGCCGGCGCCTTTCGCGCCCGCAGCCACAGCCGAATCGCTACCAGTGGCAGCCCCAAGTAAAACAGCGCGGTATAGAGAGTTCTATTCATGGCGGCGGAGTTTATCGGCTTTTCTCGCCGATCGCCTGCAAGTGCACGGCAAAACGTTCCGCCAGCCAACGAGCCGCCGGGCCCAGCGGTTCATCACGACGCCATACCAGCTCCACCACCAGCGCCGGCGGGGTCCATTCGCTGACCAGTTCAACCATCAAGTCCTGATACGCCGGGTATTGCACCACATGCCGTGGCAACCAGGCCCAACCGAGGCCGCGCACCAACCATTCGGCCATTACGTAGAAACTGTCGGCGCGCCAGACTTGCGGGCTGGCCGGTTCGCTGCCGGGATAGACGCTGGACTGTGTCGACATCAGTAACTGCCGATGCTGCGCCAGAGCCTGACAATCGACTTGTGCCTGTTTCGCCAGTGGATGCCCGACGCCACACACCGTGACCATCTCGACGCTCCCCACCACTCGCCGCTCAAGAGCTTCGGGGATCTGGTCGTGATAAAACAGCAACCCCAGATCGGCGCGGCGCTCCACCAGTTTGCGCGCCACATCGCCCTGGGCGGCACTGGTCAGTTGCACTTCGAGGCTGGGAAATTTTTCGGCCAGGGCTTCGAAGCTTTCGATGATCGGCTGATAGGGCATGGCCTCATCCTGCGCCACACGCAGACGCGCCTCCTGGCCGCGCATCATGGCCAGCGCGCGGCCATTGAGGCGCTCGCACTGCCGCAACACTTCCCGCGCCTCTTCGAGCAAGGCATTGCCGGCCTCAGTGAGTTTCGGCTGACGGCCGCTGCTGCGATCAAACAGGCTGACGCCCAAGTCTGCTTCCAACAGCGCAATCGAACTGCTGACCGCGGACTGCGCCTTGCGCTGATTGCGCGCCACGGCAGAAAAAGAACGCTGCTCCGCTACGCTGACAAACAACCGCAGTTGCTCAAGATCCCATTGCATAGACCAACCCATCTTCATGGCAGATAGGTAATGACTTTACCGCATCTGAAGAGCCTCTAAAATGCCGATCTCAGAAAGCAACACTTCACACGAGGATGCCCCCATGACCGCTTACTATTACCTGGCCATCGCCATCTGCGCCGAAGTGATCGCGACCGTTTCAATGAAAGCCGTCAAAGGCTTCAGCACGCCCCTGCCCTTGGTTCTGGTGATAGTCGGCTACGGCATCGCCTTCTGGATGCTGACCCTGGTAGTGCGCAGCGTTCCAGTAGGTGTCGCTTACGCGGTGTGGGCCGGCATGGGCATTGTGATGGTCAGCGTCGCAGCGCTGTTTATCTACGGGCAGAAGCTGGATGTGCCGGCGATGCTGGGGATGGCGTTGATTGTGCTGGGCGTCGTAGTGATCCAGCTCTTCTCCAAAACCGCAGGCCACTAAAGCCTGAAACACAATCCACCGTAGGAGCGAGCTTGCTCGCGAAGAGGCCGTATCAGCCGACATCGATATTGCCAGACACACCGTGTTCGCAAGCAGGCTCACTCCCACAGGTTTCCATCCATCCAGTTGATCCCCATCAATCCCCTTTTCTTCGAGTCTGTATACTGCGCCCTCGTCTAGAACACTGAGGTCGCCGCATGCCATCCGTTATTTCCACCGACGTTCTGATTGTCGGCGCTGGTGTCGCCGGCCTCTGGCTGAATGCGCGCCTGCGCCGCCAGGGTTTTTCGACCGTGCTGGTGGAAAGTGCCAGCCTCGGCGGCGGGCAGAGTGTGAAGTCCCAGGGCATCATCCACGGTGGCGCCAAGTACGCATTGCATGGCGCCCTGACCGGGGCGTCGGAAGCGATTGCCGACATGCCGCGCCGCTGGCGTGAGGCGCTCGCGGGCGATGGCGAGCTGGACCTGTCCGGCGTGCGCTTGTTGTCCGAAGCCCACTACCTCTGGTCCCCCGGCACGCTCGCCGGCAACCTCACCAGCTTCTTCGCCAGCAAGGCCGTGCGCGGCCGTGTCGATCAGGTCAAGGGCGAGCAACTGCCACCGGCCCTGCAAGACAAACGCTTCAAGGGCAAGGTCTATCGCCTGGCGGAATTGGTGGTCGATGTGCCAAGCCTGATCCAGCGCCTGGCCGACTTGGCGGGTGATGGCCTGCTCGCCGGGCAGAAGATTGAACCGTTGCTGGAAGGTGGCGTACTGGTCGGCCTGAAGGTCGACGAACGCGAGATTCGTGCCCAGCGCATAGTCCTGAGCGCCGGTGCCGGCACGGCGGCGTTGCTGGAAGCGCTGGGGCTGAGCCAGCCCGCCATGCAGCGCCGGCCGTTGCACATGATCATCGCCAAAGGCCCGGGCCTTAAACCGATGTACGCCCATTGCCTGGGGGGCGGCACCAAACCGCGCCTGACCGTGACCACTCACCCGGCGGCCGATGGCCAATGGGTCTGGTACATGGGGGGCGATATCGCCGAAGCCGACGGCGTTGCCCGAGAACCCGCCGAGCAAATCGCCACCGCCAAGCAAGAAGTCGAACAGTTGCTGCCATGGATCGATCTGAGCACCGCGCAATGGGCCACATTGCGCGTGGATCGCGCCGAGCCGCTGCAATCGGGACTTATCCGCCCCGACAACGCCTTTGTGGCCGAGCAGGGTCGGCTGCTGGTCGGCTGGCCGACCAAACTGGCACTCGCGCCGGACTTCGCCGACCGGGTCATCGCCAACCTGACGCGTGACGGCATCCAGCCGGGCCAGACCACGCCACTGCCTCCGCTGCCAAAACCACCGATGGGCGTGCCCGCCTGGGATCAACTGCTGCCATGAGCCAACCGACCCTGCACGATCTGCATCGCCCGCTGGGCAGCACAGGCCTTCTGGTTTCGCCGCTGGGCCTGGGCACGGTCAAACTCGGCCGCGACCAGGGTGTGAAGTATCCCAACGGCTTCCAGATTCCCGGCGACGACGATGCGCGCCGGCTGCTCAAACTCGCCCGCGACATGGGCATCAACCTGATCGACACCGCACCGGCCTATGGCCGCAGTGAAGAACGCCTCGGCCCACTGTTACGCGGCCAACGTCAGGACTGGGTGATTGTCAGCAAGGTTGGCGAAGAGTTTACCGACGGCCAGTCGAGCCATGACTTCAGCGCCGCCCACACTCGGCTGTCTGTGGAACGCAGCCTGCAACGTCTGGAAACGGATTTTATCGATCTGGTGCTGGTGCACTCCGACGGCAACGACCTGGCGATCCTCAATGACAGCGAGGTCTACACGACCCTCGCCATGCTCAAGGCTGAAGGTAAGATTCGCGGCTTCGGTTTTTCCGGCAAAACCGTCGAGGGCGGCTTGAAGGCTCTGGAGCAAGGTGATTGCGCGATGGTCACCTACAATCTGAACGAGCCGAACGAGAAGCCTGTCATTGACTATGCTGCTGCTCACGGCAAAGCCATTCTGGTCAAAAAAGCCCTCGCCAGCGGTCATGTGTGCCTGAGTCCAGGCGTGGACCCGGTGCGCGCCAGTTTCGAGTTGTTGTTTGAACATCCCGGTGTTGCCAGTGCTATTGTCGGGACCATCAATCCGCTGCACCTCGCCCATAACGTTGCGACCGTTGCCCAGGTCCTGCGTAGAAACTGATGCCGCCCACGCGGCCTTAAGCAGGAGCCGACATGCCGCGTACGCTCATAAGAAAGAACCCGAGCAACTTCAAGACCCTGCCGTTGTATGTCGAAGCGACTCCCGAAGGCTTGTGCTATCAGAGCGTCGGGATGCCGCTCAATTTCTCCCAAACCCTGCAACGTCGCCGCCTTGTGACGGTGACCAACACCGAGCGGTTTGCGCTGGAACTGGCCAATCTCGGCGTCTCGGTGCGCTTGACCTTGCATTGGCAGAATCGCGATTACTGGGTGCTGGTGCGTCAGCGTCGCCAAGACCGTGGCGACGTAGTGCTCAAGTTGATCTCCGGCTACGTACCGGCCCATGAACTGAACCTGCCGCTGCACACCGCGATCCAGGAAATTGCCGAAGAATGCCTGCTGGAAACCCCGGAAGGCTGGCTCGGCGGGCGCTTCAACGACACGTGGCTGCCAGCGCCCTATGCCAGTGCCCTGCATTACCGCGAGGCACTGCCGTTTCGCCTGACGCCGTTTTCCGGTTCGGCGCGGCCGGTGCGCTGCGCCAACCTGCAGTTGATCGAACGGCCGCGGGCTTACGTGCATTTGCCCACCGCGTCGTTGCAATTGATCTATGACTTGCGCCTGGACGTGCCTAAAGAAGCCAAATCCCTGAGTCTGTTTCATGTCGATGAGCGATTGGAAGGCGATCAATTGGTGGCCCGGCTCGACCGCAAACGCCCGGACTTGTACCTGATGCCATTACAGGACGGTCAGCCGATGGCCGAGCTCTATACGCTGAAAAAAGATCAGCTGTACCCGGCGAGTACTCGTGGCTTGTTTCTGGCGGAGAGCTTTGCCCGGCAGGAAGGCTGGGTGGTGCGTGATGAGCGAATTCGCTGGAAGGACTGGGTACGCCAGCAGGGGTTGAGCCCACCGGGGAAGGACTCCGGTCTGGCGCGGTTACGCGGGAAGGCAAAGCAGTTACTAAAGAAGATCGTGCCGCGCAAGGCGGCACGCCCCTGATTGCCTGATCGTTCCCACGCTCCGCGTGGGGATGCAGCCCGGGACGCTCTGCGTCCCAAAGCGGACGCAGAGCGTCCATTGAGGCATTTCCCACGCAGAGCGTGGGAACGATCAACGTCTCACTCGGACTTGCGGATTTTTTCGACGATTGCCGTGGTCGAGCTGTTGGCCACCAGCCCCAGCACCTTCACCGTCCCACCGTAAGCCGTCACGATGTCTGCGCCGACCACCTGGTCAATCCCATAATCGCCACCCTTGACCAACACGTCCGGCTTGACCGCTTGCAGCAGGTTTTCCGGAGTGCCTTCAGGGAAGCTGATCACCCAATCCACTGCACCCAATCCGGCCAATACCGCCATGCGACGGTCGACGCTGTTGATTGGACGACCCGGCCCTTTCAGGCGGCTGACCGAGGCATCGTCGTTGACTGCAACGATCAGACGATCGCCCTGGGCCCGTGCCTGCTCAAGGTAAGTCACGTGGCCGGCATGCAGAATGTCGAAGCAGCCGTTGGTGAAGACGATTTTTTCTTTGTGCGCACGCGCATCGTCGACCGCCAGCAATAGCTGCTCAAGTCCCAACACACCGCGCTCCGACCCTTCTGCACGCTGGATGGCACGACGCAGTTCCGGCGCGCTGATCGCCGCCGTACCGAGTTTGCCGACCACGATGCCCGCCGCCAGATTGGCCAGGGCCACCGCGTGCGGCAATTCTTCGCCAGCGGCAATCGCGGCTGCCAAGGTAGAAATCACGGTATCGCCGGCACCGGTCACGTCGAACACTTCTCGGGCGCGGGCCGGCAAGTGCAGCGCAGGATGATCAGGGCGCAGCAAGGTCATGCCGTGTTCACCACGGGTCACCAGCAACGCGCCGAGGTCCAGGTCGTGCATCAGCTGCGCGCCTTTGCTCACCAGCTCGTGCTCATCGGCGCAACCACCGACGATGGTTTCGAACTCGCTGAGGTTCGGGGTGATTACGCTGGCACCACGGTAGATCGAGAAATCCTTGCCCTTGGGATCCGCCAGCACCGGAATGCCACGGGCACGGGCAGCCTGGATCAGCACCTGATGGTTTTTCAGGGCGCCTTTGCCGTAGTCGGACAGCACCAGCACCTTGATGCCCTCTAGCAACTCGTCGACTTGCTCGCCAAGCGCCAACGCATCGGTGGCGAAGGGTTCTTCAAAGTCGATACGCAGCAGTTGCTGGTGACGACTCATGACCCGCAGCTTGACGATGGTCGGCTGGTGCGCAATGCGCTGGAATAGCGCTCGAACGCCAGCACCCTTGAGGCTATTGGCCAGGCTGTCGGCAGCTTCGTCGTCACCGGTCACGCCGACCAGCGAGGCCGGGGCACCGAGCGCGGCAATGTTCAACGCAACGTTGGCGGCACCGCCCGGGCGGTCCTCGATTTGCTCGACCTTGACCACCGGTACCGGCGCCTCAGGGGAAATCCGTGAGGTACCACCATGCCAGTAACGGTCGAGCATGACATCGCCGACCACCAAGACAGGGGCTTGATCGAATCGCGGCATGGACAACTTCATGGAGCAACCCACATACAAAATGAACAGGGGCGCGATATTACCACAGGGTTGGCATGGCCTTGCGCATGGCATGATCGAGGTCGTCAAAAGCCAAAAAAAAGCAGCCTGGTCGAGTTCAAGAACCTCAGGCTGCGATTTTTTCAGGCTGTCATTAAAACTGACGGATGCCGAGGGTCAGGCGATGTCTTCAGCCGGGGCGTCGAGGCCCATGGCGTTCAGGCGGGCGTAGTAACCGTTCTGCGCCAGAAGCTCGGAATGGGTGCCGCGCTCGACAATCCGGCCCTGATCCATCACAAGGATCAGGTCAGCCTTTTCGATGGTCGACAGACGGTGAGCGATTACCAGCGTGGTCCGGCCTTTCATCACTTGGTCCAGCGCCGCCTGAATGTGGCGCTCCGATTCAGTGTCGAGCGCCGAAGTAGCTTCGTCGAGGATCAGCAACGGTGCGTTTTTCAACAGGGCCCGTGCAATGGCCAGGCGCTGACGCTGACCGCCGGACAGCAGCACGCCGTTCTCGCCGACCTGGGTGTCCAGGCCTTCGGGTAACTGCGCGATGAAATCCATTGCATAGGCATCTTTCGCGGCTCTTTCGATCGCGTCTCGGGGTGCGCCAGCCAGGTCGCCATAAGCAATATTATTGGCCACTGTGTCACTGAACAACGTCACATGCTGGGTTACCTGGGCGATGTGCTTGCGCAGGTTCAGCAGTTTGTACTGCTCCACTTCAACACCATCGATCAGGATCTCGCCCTTGTCGTGGTGGTAGAAGCGTGGAATCAGGTTGGCCAGGGTCGACTTGCCGCTGCCTGACCGTCCAACCAGCGCCACCATTTGCCCGGGCTCGGCCGAGAAACTGATGTCATTGAGGACCAGGCGATCAGTGTCCGGGTAGGTGAAGCTCAGATTGCGCACGTCCAGGCGACCGCTGACGGCATCGCGCTCAATGGTGCCGGTATCGACTTCAGGCTCGACGTCCAGCTGCTCGAAAATACTCTCGGCCCCCGCCACACCTTTCTGGATGGTCGAGCTGACTTCGGACAATTGGCGGATCGGCTTGGGTAACAGGCCGGCCAGGGTGATGTAGGCAACCATGTCACCGGCCGACGCGTCGCCACGCAGGAACAGTACCAGGAACATCAACACTGCCATGGCGCTGTAGATCACCAGTTGCAGTAAAGGCGTGTAAATGGCACCGGTGCGCGTCATGCGCAACTGTTTGTCGGTGTTGCCCTGACTGGCCGCGAAGAAGCGCTTCTCTTCGTAAACCTCACCGCCAAAGCTGCGTACCACGCGATATCCCTGGATGGTTTCCGACGCCACGTGGGTCACGTCCCCCATGGCCACCTGGATTTTCTTGCTCTGCTTGCGAAATTTCTTGCTCGCGGTACGCACCATGATGGCGATCAGCGGCAGGATGGCGATCATGACCAGCGTCAGCCGCCAGTTCATATACAGCAGCGAGGCAAACAGGAAGATCACCGTCATGCCTTCACGGATTACGACCTTGATCGCATCTGTGGCCGCCCCGGTGACCATCGTCACGTTGAAGGTGATACGCGAAATCAGATGACCCGAGTTATGCTTGTCGAAATAGCGATTGGGCAAAACCAGCAGATTATTGAACAACTGCACTCGCAGGTCATGGACGAGCCCGAGGGAAACCTTGGCGAGAAAGTAATTGCCCAGATATGATCCCAGCCCCTGCCACGCGGCGATCAAAATGATCAGCAACGGTACAGCCTGCAACAGTTGCAGGTCGCGCAGGTAAGGCACCGTGGGGAAAAGCACTGCCTCAGGATTGGACAGGCCATCGACAAAGTATTTGAGGATGTATCCAAGCATCGGCTGGGTCGAAGCGAAAATCAAAAAGCCGACAATGCTGATCAGAAACAGACTGATGTACGGCCGGACATAGCCGAGCAGGCGGAAGTAGATTTTCAAGCTCGATGGGCTTGCGGAGAGACTGGAGTCGGCCATATCACGCGTTTGTCGATAAAAAGGACGCTGACTTTAGCACAGCTTCTTCAGGGTTCTGGCAATCGCCTAAAGGCTGTTATTGTTAGGCATGGAATAAAGCATCAAATAGCCATCACCCCGAAATGGCCGATCAACTCAGGATTGAATCTCTCAGCATGCAACTCAGCGGTTTCAATAGTGCGTCAAATCGAGTTTTCGATTTTATTTGCCTCTGGATTCTTCCAGCTGGCTATCTCTTGCTTCTTTGCGCACTGTTCTTCTTGCCGGGCCGAAGTCTGCACCACAAACTTTTTTATGGCCTGTTCAGCATTCCGACGCTGATTGCCCTGTGTCTGCGTCCCCGCGAACTCAAGGAATTGTGCCGCGAGCCGATTTTCATTGCCGTGGCGGTGTTCGCGGCCTGGGCGCTGGCGAGTTTGTTCTGGGCACCCGGAAAGGATAGCTTCTTCAGCCAATTCAAAACACCGCTGCATCTTCTGATGCTGTTCTCTGGCTGCTACTTGCTGGTGCGCTATCGCAGCGAAATCATTCACCCCCTGCTGTTCGCCGCGGCATTGGTCGGACTGGTCGGCACTGCCCACAGCCTGTTCATGTTCGCCCGCGTGTACGAACCGGGTATGCGCATGATCGGTGGCGGTGCGTTCGACAACCCGCTACTGAGCTCACATATGTATGGCTTTTACGCCGCCTACTGGCTGAGCATGAGCATGATCTGCAAGCGCCGCCAGATGCTCTGGCTGAGTCTACCGGCGATGGCAATCATGTTCACCGCTGTGATCGCCACCGGCTCCAGAACGCCTCTGGTTGCACTGACATTGGCAGCGCTCTGGCTGGGTTTCATTTGCTGGAACCGTCGCTCCGTCATATTGCTGGGCGCGCTGGCTGCCAGCGGAGCCACGATTTATGTGCTGTTTGCGCAAACGATCATTGAACGAGGCGACTCTTACCGCTTCGAAATCTGGCAGCTGGCCCTCAAGCAAATAGCCGATCATCCATGGATCGGTCATGGGTATAGCGCCAATCTGGCCATCGACCCCGGTGTCGGCGTCAACTTTCAGGAACCCCACAGCTTTGTCCTGGGTGTGCTCTATTACGTAGGAGTATTTGGTCTGCTGCCTTGGTTGTTTTTCCAGGCCTGGAGTTTGTTGAGCAGTTGGCGCAATCGTGTGCAACCACTGTTTATCATCGCCTCGACCTGGCTGATTTTCGGCATCGGCGCAGGCTTGACCGAGGGGGGCGGCATCATCTCTCGGCCCAAGGAGCACTGGTTTCTGCTGTGGATTCCGCTGGCACTGATCGTCGCGCTTTGCATTAATCAACGCGCCAGACGCTTGTTGGCGATGCCCATCAAGACGCTGACGCCAACGGCCCTGCACCAATTGACCGCCAATGCGCAGGTGATCGAAGAAGATGGCCTGGGTCCCAAAGTCTTGCGCCTGCTCGATGGCAGCTTCCTCAAGCTGTTCCGACGCCGTCGCTGGTACACCTCGGGCAGTTTCAACCCCTACTCCGAACGCTTTGCCGTCAACAGCGAGCAACTGCGCAGCATGGGGTTCCCGACCCCGCCTACTCTTGACCTTTATCGCCTCGCAGACGGCAGCAGCGCCGTGCACTATTCGCCCCTGCCCGGCAATACCCTGCGCCAGGTCCTGCAAGGCATAACCGCACCTGCGGTACGCCAGGCACTGGTGGAGCGATTCGGCAAGTTCATGGCTCAACTGCATGAACAAGGCGTCTATTTCCGCTCGCTGCACCTGGGTAATGTCCTGGTGCTTGAAGATGGCGAGTTCGGCTTGATCGATGTGGCCGACCTGCGCATTTACCCTTCTTCGTTGAGCCTGGCCCTGCGTCAGCGCAACCTGCGTCATATGCAGCGTTACACCGTAGACAAGCGCTGGCTGTTCCAGGAACACTTTGAAGCACTGCTTCATGGCTATGCCATGACGGCATCGAAGTCCGCTGTTGATAACCTGCACAGACTAGTGCTGTCCGGGAGTTCCCCGGTCAAGGTTCATTGATGAGTGAAACCAACCCTCTGATTGCTCTAGTAGCTTATCTGTTGGCCATTGTGACCGCAGCCCTGCTGTTACGCGCCGTACCGAAAATCGCCCGTCAAATCGAACATTCCAGTGAAAGCCGTTATGCCAGTATCGACGGGTTACGCGGTTATCTGGCGTTCGGCGTGTTTGTGCACCACTCGATCATTACCTTGATCTTCCTGCGCACGGGTGTGTTTGATTTTCCGCCGAGCAATTTCTACTCACAACTCGGCCAAGGCAGTGTCGCGCTGTTTTTCATGATCACCGCTTTCCTGTTTTGGAATCGACTACTCACCCAGGGACATCAACACGACTGGCTGGCTTTTGCGGTATCGCGGCTGTTTCGCCTGTATCCGTTGTACTTGCCGCTGATGCTGATCGTGTTTGTCACGGTGTTCTACCTGCAGAACTGGGAACTCAAGGACTCCGGGATCGACTTCGCCGGCCAGATCCTGGCCTGGCTGACCTTCGACCGTCCGGACGTCAATCAGTACCACCAGACCGGTGTACTGATCTCCAACGTCACCTGGACCCTGGGCTACGAGGTGTTTTTCTATCTGGCACTGCCCCTCGCCGCCATGGTGTTTATCTACCGAGGCAGCTGGAAGCAAACGGTGATGTGCCTGATCGGCATTTACGGCTTGTATGAAGTGGTCGGCATGGAGCACTCGCTGAAAAAACACTTTCTGGCTAGCTTTCTCGGCGGCATCGGCGCTGCGTATTGGGTTCGCAGACCGCAACTGGTGTCCTGGGGTCAGACTCGAATGGCGGGGATTATCGCGCTGCTGGCATTGGCAATTGCCTTCACGGCATTCAACCGTGCTTTCAGCCTGATGCCATTGTTGCTCATGTCGTTGTTTTTCGTGATTGTGGCGTCCGGAAACACCCTGTTCGGCGCGCTGAAACCACGCAGCATCCGCTGGCTCGGCGAAATCAGCTACAGCACCTATTTGCTGCACGGCTTTGTGCTGTGGGTGTTGATCCAGCGCCTGCCGCTGATGCTTCATCTAGACGCTCGTGACATCTGGACCTTTCTGCCGCTACTGGTCCTGTGCAGCTGCCTGCTGATTATTATCAGCAGCCTGACGTTCCTGTACATCGAGAAACCGGGCATAACGGCCGGCAAGAAGGTCTTGCTGTGGCTGCGCCAAGGCAAAAAAGCCAACAAGAGTCTGACAGAGAACGCTAGCTGAAGCCTGCTGCTACAAAGCGCAACCAGGCAGGGTCAGCCTTTTTCCAGCGGCGAGAAGTACAGCCGCCCCAGACCGCGCCAGGTCTTCTTGTTCCAGGCCTTGAACGGGATCTGCGCCAGCAGTTCTCGGGCCAGCTTGCGGTCACGGTTGGCGGTCTTGAGGAACATTGAGCTGAGGAACTTGTAGCGAACCTCGTCGTACAGCGGATGATCGCTGAACAGCGCGTAGGTACGCAGGATGCTGTCGATCATGAAGCGGTGGTTCTTGTAAGAGTTGGTGGCGTGCTTGCGATAGCGCGCCATCAACACATTCAGGCCATCGATAAAGTAACCGGCATGGGTCACTTTCAGTTCGATCAGCAAATCTTCCAGACGAATGTTCGGATCGAACCCACCCACTTTGTCCAGCGCTTCCCGACGGATCATCAGGGTCGGAGCGGGCGGATAGGGTTTACGCTCCAGAAACATGTCATCAAAGTCCAGACGACGAAACGGCACATCGCGGCGCTGACGCTTCTCCGGGTACAGGTTACCGTCGGCGTCGATCAGCTCGATATTGCCGGCGCAAATACCCACCTCGGGCTTGCCATCCATGTGCGCCACCTGAGTGGCGATGCGCTCTGGCAGCATGATGTCGTCAGAACCAAACGGCACGATCAGGCTGCCGCTGGAGCGAGCAATGGCACCGTTGAGCGTATTGGTCAGGCCCTGATTCTGCTGAACCCGAAAATCGAATCCATATTGCGCCTGCAGCACTTTGATGCGTTCGACGCTGTCGTCTTTGGAACCGTCATCGACCACCAGCAACTCGATGTTCTTATAGGTCTGGTTGAGGACGCTGAGAATGCTTTCCTCGATGTAGCGAGCGTGGTTGTACGACGCGATGATGACCGTGACGAGAGGTTGCGCGGCGCTCATGGTTGTTCCTTGCGGGCCTGTTCCAGGCCGGAGTCGATCAGATTCAGGTATTCCTGCCGGAACACCTCGATGTCGTGTTGTTCCTGGAGATAACGGAAGGCCTGCTCGCCCTTGGCCTTGAGTTCGTCATCCGACAGCCCGAGGTAGTTATCCAGCGCTGCGACCAGGCTCGGAACATCCTTGGGTGTAATCGCCAGTCCGCCCGCCCCTTCAATCAGCGGCAGCATAGCGGGCACGTTGGAGGCGATCACCGGCAGATGACCGCTCATGCCTTCGAGCAGCGCCAACCCGAGGCCTTCCGCCAGGGACGGCATGGTCCAGATGTCGAAGGCGCGAATGTACTGCAAGGCGATTTCCTTGAAGCCCAGCAAGTGCGCGCGGTCGGTCAGGCCCAGGCGTTCGATCTCAGCGTTCAGGCGCGATTCTTCGCGGCCGGCACCGATGATCGCCAACTGGGTGTTCGGGTACTTGTCCTTGAGCGCGGCAAATGCCTGCAACAGATAAGTGTGGCCCTTGACCGGTACAAGACGCCCCAGAGCGCCAATCAGGCGCACCGACGGATCGATACCCAACAATTCACGGGCACGCTCGCGGCTGTGCTGCAAACCTTCGGCCTGCTCGATGTCGATGGCGTTGGTGATCGCGTAAGTATTTTGATCGGTAAAACCGCAGTCGCAGTCCAACAGGTATTGTTTCACCGCCGGCGATACACCGACAAAACGCCAGTGACGATCGATCAGGCGCTGGGTCTGGCGACGCCGGTAGAACCGGTCGTACTCACCAAAACCGTGGGAAATACCGATGCACAGGGGCACTTTCAACCAGCGGTTAAGCGTCAGCATCATGTTCACGGGTTTGAAGCGGTTACAGATCACCACGTCGAATTTTTCCGCGCGGCAAAATTTGTACAGCGTCCACATCGCCCGAAGACGCATGCCCTTGAGGGACTTGTCGGAAAACTCGAAGTACACCGAACGGTCGGCCCGGCTTATAGCCTCACCCGCCCCGGGCTTGCCACGAAGGAATGCCGCCGTCACTTCGTAGCGATCACCGGGTAGCGCCTTGACGATCTGCTCCGCGAGGTCGGCAAAATCATGGGCTTTGACGTTGTAGTCAGGCTGCAATTGCAGAACCTTTAGCCGCTGGCTCATAACTCTCCCCGCTGAGAAGCGTTTGTAGGTGTGTGCTTGAGTATCCACAAAAGCTCGTGACGCCGAACGGCCTTGCGAAAGAATTCGTTCTCGCCGTAGGCCGGCGGCCTGCGCTTGGCCAGTAGCCGCTGGATCAACCGGCGCAGGCGTCGCTTGAACGGCATTGGCGGTTGCAGGTCATGCATCATGCCCAGCGCCATGGCTTTGTCGCGCTGAAGCTCCAGCGACAGCGGCAGGCAGCAAGGCTGCATAGGCGTCGCCGGGTCGAAGGCTGGCGGCAATGCGATGCCATGACCGGCATCGCCCATTGGCCAGCGGTCGTTGTCGTGCAAATGGTTGGCGTAGCCGAGCAGTGTGGTCGGCTGCCATTCCAGGCCGTTCAAGGCTTCGAGAACCGCTTGTTGGGCACAGATATGATCGGGATGCGGATCGAGGGTCGGGTGCGGCAGTACGATCACGTCAGGGCGCGCACGCAGCAGTACTGCACGCAGATCGGCCAACAGGTTGTTCCAGGTCGGCGCACCATCGACATCGCCCGGCAAGGCAAATGGATTCAGCTGGCGAAACAGGCGAGTGTCGCTCAAATCCGCTTCTCGCGAAGCGACCGGTTGCGTCGGCGCGGCCTGCATCGCCGCCAGTTGCAGGCAAAAATAGCCCAGCTGCAGGCAATGAGCCTGCGGCACGCCAGCCCAACGCGGCACCGCGATGCTGTCCCAGGCGCGCAAACGGCCCTTGAGTCGCGCTGCCTCGACCTTGTTCAGGCCGATCTGCTGGTAATGTTCGGCTTCGATTTCGCCGGCCGTCAGTGTCACGATCCAGGCTTCATCGGCCTGGCTGTACAAGCCATAGGCAGCCAGTTCGGCGTCGTCGGCATGGGGCGCGATCACCATCACCCGTTGCCGGCGGAAGTCGGGGTGCTCCAGTGCCCACAATATCGGCTCGCCGAACAGGCGGCAGTAGTGTCCACGCAGGCGCAATTCACCTCGTGACAATACTTGCGCCTGACCGCTGAGATTCAGGTAACGCAGGCCGTTGACGCCGCGTTCAAACGTTAGTCGGTCCGGGTTGTCCCCCCCCGAAAGCTCCACCACCGGGTCGATAAAGCGCCCCAGCCAGGTGCTTTTCACCCGTAGCGCCAACACCAGCGTGGCGTCGTCGACCAGCATCACGCCTTCGTCCAGGCGCAAGCGCTCGCCGTCCAGATGCACCTTGGGTTGTGGGGTGTAAGGCGGGAAGCTGTATTGGTAATCGTCCTTGGGGGAATAAAACAGGTGGTCGGCGAACCAGGCCTCGTGGGCAATCCAGCCCAGTACCGCCAGTACCGGCGGCAACCACCAGGCCACCAGCACGCCGATGGCAATCAACAGCATCAGCGCGATCAACAGGCTGATGCGTTTGTTACGCCGGTGGCGCTTGAGCAGTTGCTGTTTGCGGCTCATGGGTTCACTCACACGGTAAAAACCGGCACAGGATTGCACCAGCGGTCCTTGTATTCCCGGTCGGCACGACCGAAGGAAAACCGCAAAGGCTTGTCGAGGGCGCGAGCGTGTTCCCAGGCACTTTGGGTGTTGAGAAAACTCAGCACGCTGCCCGGACTGAACTCGCGGGTTTCGGGATCGACGCCACCGTTGATGTATTCAACGCTGATCCATTGCGGCGCTTCGACGCGGTAGACCAGTTGAGTGGCGATCGGGGCATCGTTGAGGAAGATCACCGAGCCGATCAGCAAGTCGCGCAGCAGTTCGATCACCTCGCCCATGCGCTCGGCACCCGTGGCCGGGAAACCCCAACGGCGCTGGAACAGGTCGCAATAAATCGCCGCCAGCTCAGCACTGGAAAACTCGGCAACCGGACGTACAACGCCACCGGCTTCTTCCAGCAGACGCAATTCACGGCGCTGGTTGTAGCGGAATTTTTTCGACAGTTCTTCGGGCGTGCGCGCCATGGCCAGTTGTTCGGCCTGCAGCTTGATATCGGTGAATCGGCCTTCGCTCAGCGCCGACAAATAACGTCCGCGATGGCGCAGCGCTGCTTGTGCATCGGCGGCAGCCGGCAGGATCACCTCGGCATTGCCGAGGTCGAACAGGCCTTTTTTACCACGGCGCTTGAGCACGTCTTTGGACAGCGCCAGGTCGCGCCCCCAGGTCGGGATGGCGGCTTTCACTTCACCGTTCTGCTCCCAGGCCAGGTAACGCACCGGGATCTCGGCCAACTGCGCCAGGCGCTCGACCACCATGGGATGCGTCGCAACACTACCGCCAAATCGCTGCCAGGCCTGTGCATAAGTCGAGGCGTCGACCAGCGTCCAGCCACGTTCGCGCCAGCCTTGAAATCGGTTGAGCATCAGCCCCTCGGTGCCAGTTCTGTGACGTGTGGCAAATGCCAGAAAGCATCGCGTACCGCGCGGTCGGAGAAATGTTCACGCAAGCGGTCGAGCATCATCTCGGCACACTGGTGACGTTGTTGCTCGTCCATTGCGGCCAGATGTTGCAGCCCTTGCGCCAGACGCTCGGCATCGCCCAACGGGAACAGAATGCCGACCCCTTCAACGACTTCCCTGGCACCACCGCAAGCCGTCGCGAGCAACGGCACGCCGGCGGCCATGGCTTCCAGTAGCACCATGCCGAAAGGTTCGTGGTCCGAGCTCAGGGCAAACACATTGAAGGCACGGAAATAGCGACGGGCGTCCGGCACTTGACCGAGGAACAGCACCCGATCACCAATGCCCAGTTCGCGGGCCAGTTCCTTGAGGTCCTGTTCCAGCCGACCGCTACCGAGAATCACCAGTTGGCTGTTGGCCGGCAATTGCGGCAATGCCAGGGCAAAACCGTGCAACAGCGTGGTCTGGTCCTTGTCCGGATGCAGCCGCCCGACGTTGCCGACAATCCAGGCATCCGCTGACAGACCCAGGGTTTCCCGGGCTTCGCGAGCCGAGACCTGACTGGTCTGCATGGCCGGCACATCGATACGGTTATAGAGCGTCTGAATCCTTCCCGCCGGCCATTTCGGCAGGCAACGGCGCATGTCGTCACGCACCGCATCGGAGACCCCGAGCAGACTGAGGCGCTTGCGGAAAATATGGGCGAACAGTTTGCGAGTGCCGCGCTGGTAATCGCCAAACGCGTGATGCACACCAATGACCGGCAGCGAGGTGCCGAGCAAGGCGATGTAGATCGGCTTGAAACGGTGGGCAATGCAGAAGCTGAAATTGCGCGAGGCGGCGATCTTGCGCAGATCGCCGATGGCGCCCAGCTTCAGACCACGAATGGCCTTGGAGCTGTATTCCATGAAGAGCACTTCATCGGAAGCGCAGCCCGCAGCGACGTCGCTGTCGGCGGCCCCGGTCAGAAAGACCGTGGTCACTCGATAGCCAGTCCCCGCAAACAGGCTGGCGTACTGCCGGGCACAGTCCAGAAACGGGCCGTCATAGCCGTGACAGAACTGCAGCACATGGCGTTCAGCCGAGCGAGTCATATGCGTCCGCGCCCTCTTTAACCACCAGGATGTCTTCCATGATCAAGTACTGTAGATCGGAACCGAAGAACATGTTCAGGGCATCGGTCGGCGAGCAGATCATCGGCTCGCCACGACGGTTCAGCGAGGTGTTCAACGACACGCCGTTGCCGGTCAGCACTTCCAGCGCTTTCATCATGTCGTAGTAGCGCGGGTTGTATTCGCGCTTGAGCACCTGGGCCCGGGACGTACCGTCTTCATGGACGACTTCCGGCACGCGGGTCTTCCACTCCTCCGCCACTTCAAAGGTGAAGGTCATGAACGGCGCCGGGTGATCGATCTTGATCATCTGCGGGGCAACGGTGTCGAGCATCGACGGGCAGAAAGGCCTCCAGCGCTCGCGGAACTTGATCTGGTGGTTGATGCGGTCAGCCACGCCAACGGCGCTCGGGCAACCGATGATCGAGCGACCGCCCAAGGCACGCGGACCGAACTCCATGCGCCCCTGGAACCAGGCCACCGGGTTGCCGTCGACCATGATTTTGGCGATGTTTTCCGGCATGTTGTCGAGCTTGCGCCAGACCGGTTTGCTAGGGTGACGGGCGCAGGCAGCGAGCACGTCTTCGTTGGTGTACGAAGGGCCGAGGTAGACGTGTTCCATCTTCTCGACCGGCACACCACGGGCGTTAGACACATACGCCGCCGCGCCGACCGCCGTGCCGGCGTCGCCGGATGCAGGCTGCACGAACAGCTCCTTGACGTCATCGCGGGCGATGATTTTCTGGTTCAGCTTGACGTTCAACGCACAGCCGCCGGCGTAGGCCAGCTTGCCGGTTTCCTTGAGCACGTCGCCCAGGTAGTAGTCGATCATCTGTAGCGAAATTTTTTCGAACAGCGCTTGAATGCTCGCGGCGTAGTGGATGTACGGCTCGTCGGCGATGTCGCCTTCGCGCTTCGGTCCCAGCCACTCGATCAGCTTCGGCGAGAAGTAGTAGCCTTTGCCCTTCTCTTTGTAGCGACGCAGGCCGATGACGTTGGCGTATTCGGTGTTGATTACCAGCTCGCCGTTTTCGAACGAAGCCAGGCGCGAGAAATCGTATTTGCTGGCGTCGCCGTACGGCGCCATGCCCATGACCTTGAACTCACCGTCGAGCATATCGAAACCGAGGAACTCGGTGATTGCGCCGTACAGGCCGCCGAGGGAGTCCGGATCGAAGAATTCCTTGATCTTGTGGATCTTGCCGTTTTCGCCGTAACCGAAGAAGGTCGTGGCGTACTCACCCTTGCCGTCGATCCCCAGGATCGCGGTTTTCTCTTTGAAACCGGAGCAGTGGTAAGCACTGGAGGCGTGGGCCAGGTGATGCTCGACCGGCTCGATCTTGATTTTCTTCGGATCGAAGCCCAGTTGCTCGAGGCACCAGACAATCTTGTTGCGATAGCGCTTGTAGCGGCGGTTGCCCATCAGGATCGCGTCAAGGGCGCGGTCCGGAGCGTACCAGTAACGCTTGGCGTACTGCCACCGAGCCTTGCCGAACAGGCTGATCGGGGCGAATGGGATCGCGACCACATCAACGTCGGATGGCTTGATGCCCGCCTGTTCGAGGCAGAACTTCGCCGATTCGTAGGGCATGCGGTTCTTTGCATGTTTATCGCGCACAAAGCGCTCTTCTTCAGCCGCCGCGACCAGCTTGCCGTCGATGTACAAGGCTGCGGAAGGATCATGGCTAAGGGCGCCGGACAGGCCAAGAATCGTCAATGCCACAGGGGTCTAGCCTCTTTAGTCTGCATGCAGGCGACAAGCGCCTCGAAAATTAATGTGCCCTCGCAAGCGGCGAGAGACAGCTAAAGGGCGGGATTATAGCGTAAAAGCAGCGGCAAGCCTCTAGCGTCAAGCGGCAAGCTCACGCGTTGACAGTAGAAAGACCTCGACATAGTTACCTGCGGCCTAACTGACCATAAATACTGAGATTGCCTTCGGTGGTCTGGCGGTAAAGGGTATAGGGCAGGCAAACCGTGTCGAGGACACCGGACAAGGCCAGGTCCACCAATACGAAGGATGCGAGGTAGCCGCCGGGTTCAGGCGGGGCATTCAAGTAGCAGAAATCATAGGCCAGGCCGCTGTAAATGCGCGGGATGGACTGGCAGTAGGTTTTTTGTTTTCTGAGACTTCGCGCCGCGTCTTCGTCTTCCTGAAAAACCGTAAGAGCGGTTCCGCAGCCGGTGAGCGCCAATGAGAAAGTGCCCAACATAACAGCCATTTTTATCGTCAAGATCTGCCCTCCGTGAACGTCAGGCAAACTAGCATCGTGGCTATTCAGGGCACAGTTCATGGGTTCTGCAGATCATGTAGGACAGTTCACAAGAACCTGTCCTCTAGATCTCGGGCGACTTGCCCGCGATAGGACCGAAGGTCCGATTCAGGCAGCGCCGGAGACCTCCTTGGGAAGTCGCTGATCAATCACCTGATACAGCGCACTACTCTCCGGCCAGTTACGCATAAACCGCGCCCGGTCCCGCGCATACGCCGGGGCAAAGCTGCTCACCGAGGCATGCTGACACATCGAGTCCAGATCAATCAGCGCCCAGCGATCGTCCTGCCAGAACAGGTTGTGGCCCTTGAAGTCGCCATGGCTGATTCGCTCGCCAATCAACTCCGCAAACAAATGATCCAGCGCCAACAGCTCCGCCTCAGGAGCGTCGCCGCTTTCGACGTAAGGCGCGAAGCGCTCGATGATGTCCGGCCCCGGCAGATACTCGGTCACCAGATACGCTCGACTGCGCAGCCAGAGAAAACGCGTCTCCAGCAACGCCAACGGCTTGGGCGTGGCAATGCCGAGGAACGCCAGGCGATTGCCTTCGTGCCACGAGTGCCAGGCACGGCTCGGGCGCCAGAAGYGCTTGAGCCAGTGCGCAAAACCCTTGATGTTGTAGCGTTTGATCACCAGCGCCCGACCATCAACCTCGACCTTTCCTACACTCGCAGCGCCACCGGTCTTATACAAATGACCTTGATCGAGCAACACGTCGGCCTGGGCCAGCACCGGCAACATTGCCGCTTCTTCCTCGCGACGAATCGCGCGCAAGGCAAACGCTCCGCGCTGGACGCTGAACAGCGTGCATTCGCGGCCAACCTTGATCAGGAAGTCCTTCAAGCGCCAGGCGCGAACTTTGTCGATCTGCGTCTGCAAGGCTTCCATCGGCAGGGCGTGCTCGCCGTTGCTCAACAGGTAATACACCAGCAATTCTTCAATGAACGGTTCCAGCGTCTTGGGCAGCTGCGCAAAAAACACGCCGAGGTTTTCCAGGACTTTGTTTCGTGACAGCGGCTGTCCCGGCGTTTCCGCACAGACGCCGCCACCATCGATCAGGTACAACCGACCGCGCTGGCGCAACAGGTTGTCCAGATGCAGGTCTTCCTGCCAGAGCCCCTTGCGATGCATTTGCCCGATAGCACCCAACGCCTCGGCCAGCACGGCGCCTTGCATATCCGCCAGCACCGGCAAGTGTTCGACTTTTTTCCAGGTCTCCCCGAGGCTCTCGGCGTCTTCGAGGAAATCGAACAACAACCAGCCGCCCTCGCCTTCCTTCAGCCCATCGGCCAGTAATTGCGGCGTGGTCAGGCCTTGATCGGCGAGCATGCGCACACCGTTGAGCTCACGCTGAAAATGCCGCGCAGCCTTGCTGCCCACCAACAATTTGGCCAGAACAGGACGGCCGCGCCAGACGCCAGCGCCGACGTAACGCTGTCCCGGCAAGACTCGCAGCAAACTGAGCAGCTGCAATTCGGCGGGGCCGGCGGCATCGGCCAGCGAAATACTCATCGGCAGGCTCGGGCTGCGACCGGCGCCTTTCAGTTCGGACAAACGCATCAGCGCTTCTCCTTGTGACTGCGCCGCGCAGTCAGACGCGAGATCCAACTGTCCACCAGCGAACTGTCCTGCGGTTGATCGACATAGACCGCCAACATCTCGCGCAACTGCGACTCGGTCCACTCCGGCGCGCGGCGTAGTAACGGTTCCAGGTCCTTGACCCGGTCACGTTGACCGAACAGCAGCGGCCGGGTTTTTTCCAGGTCGATCAACTGCGCCTGATAACCGTCGCCCTTGGCTTGCAGAAAAATATGCTTGGGATAGAAGCAGCCATGAACCTGACGCACGCTATGCAGCCGTCGCGCCAGAACACCACAGGCTTTGAGAATGGCCGTGTGCTGCGACTCGCTCAGGCTCGACCAGCGCTGCAACAGTGAATCGAGATCATCCCAACCGTCCAGCGCGCGGGTCAGCAGCACCGCGCGGACTTCACCGTTGACTTTGCGCTCACCAAAAAACACCGCTTGCAGCGCCGGTATGCCCAGCTTTTGATAACGGCTGATGTTGCGAAACTCACGGGCAAAACTCGGCTCACCAAAGGGCGCGTGAAAGGTACGCGTCAGGTAGTTGCTCTGGCGCTTGAGGTAGAAGCCACGACCTTCCAGATCCAGCCGAAACACGCTGCTCCAGCCACCGCCAACGGTGTTGGGCTCATCCACGGCGTCGAGCTGTTTGGCCCAGAGCGCATCGAACGTGCCGAGGCCATGGCGCTCAAGCAGCGCACGGTCTTCAGCGGCCAGAAAATCAGTCATTCGCGTCCCTCGAAAAATCTCACCACGTGCCGGATCCGTTTCTTGTCGGCGGCATTAAGCCGGTCACGCTGACGATATTGCAGATAAAAGCGCAGGCGCTGGGTGGCCGACAGGTGGTATTTGGCCACCTTGTCGAGGCAGGCCAAATCTTTGGTGATCCGGTATTTAAGCCAGAAGCCGCGCCAGAAATCACCATTGGGGCAATCGATCAGGAACAGCCGGGCTTGATCATCGATCAGCAGATTGCGCCACTTCAAATCGTTATGCGTGAAACGATGGTCGTGCATGGTCCGGGTGTAACCAGCCAACTGCCGGCTGACCGTGTCGACCCAGGCGCGGTCCGACAACTTGGGATCGAACCGTTCAGCGAGGGCCGACAGGTCTTCAGTATTCGGCAGTTCGCGCGTGATCATCGCCCCACGATCGTAGGCCGCGCCGCGCCGCTCCAAACCCCAGGCCACCACTTCAGCGGTGGGAATGCCCCACTTGGCGAAGCGTTTGAGGTTCTGCCATTCGGCCTTCACCCGGGGTTTGCCCAGGTAACGGCGCAGGCCTTTGCCGGCACCGGTGTAGCGTTTGACGTAATAGTTGACGCCGTTGCGATTGACGCGGATGACCTCGGACAACAGGTCATTGGTCAGCCGCTCACCCTGCAGCGCAAACACCGCTTCAAGACTGCCGAAATCCTCTGCCAGATCGCTATAAGCGGGTTCCAGTTTCCAACCCGCCATCAGAGTGCATCCCCATATCGCTGTTTACGGTCATAGAGTTTATTGGCCTTGCCCTCAAGCCAGGCGAGCAGCGACGCCTCTTCGCCCAAAATCTGACGCAGCGGCTGCTGGAAATAGCCCTTGAGAAAACGCAATTTGTCGCGCCGGGTCAGGCCAATGTCCAGGGCCGAGAAGTACAGCGCCGCCAGATCTTTGTTGCGCCAGCGCCGGGTGATCGCCGGGCGGGTCTGGGCACGGTGCAGGTCGATCACCGAGAGTTTGAAATCGTCGGCGGTCACCGGTTTGTCGGTGTGCAGCAGGAAGTGGCAAATGTAGCAGTCGCGATGGTTGACCCCGGCGCGGTGCATCATGCCAGTCATGCGCGCGACTTCGGCAATCAACGCCCGCTTGAGCGCAGGCGTAGGCGGGTTTTTGATCCAATCAATGCTGAAGTCTTCGAGGCTGACGGTCGGCGCCAGTTCTTCGGTGACGATGAAGGAGTGCTGGTCCGCCGGATTGCTGCCCTTCTCGCCGTAAGCGACAGCGGTCATGGTCGGCACTCCGACTTCTTTCAGGCGCTGAATGGCCTTCCATTCCTGGCCCGCGCCGAGGACCGGCAGCTTGGCCGTCAGCAGGTTCTTGAAGATCTCGCCCCAGCCGATGCCACGGTGAATCTTCACGAAAAAACCATTGCCGTTCACTTCAGTGCGCAAGGTGCGGCGCGCTTCCAGTTCACGGTAAACCTCGCCTTCGAGACCTTCGACTTCGGTGAACGCATCGCGTCCGGCCCAAAGGCTCTTGAACGGTTCAGCCAGCATCAACTTCATTGACCGTRCTCCGCCAGAATCACATCGGCCGCGTGCTGCGGCATGCTGTAGAGGTCGGCCGTCTCGGCGAAGGCCAGACCGTTGCGGCTCCAGGCCGCCCGTGCCTGAGCGTCGTTCAACATGCCGGTCAGATACTGAGTCAGTTGCGCCTGGTCGAACGGTTCGTCCAACACCAGCCCGGCGTCGGCCTCGGCGATGTAGTGGGCATAACCGCACACCGCGCTGACCAACACCGGCAGCCCGGCCACCAAGGCTTCGAGCAACACGGTCCCGGTGTTTTCGTTGTACGCCGGGTGGATCAACAGATCGGCACCGAGCAGGAAACGCGGGATATCGCTGCGACCCTTGAGGAACGTCACGTTGTCGCCGAGCCCCAAGGTGGCGCTCTGCATCTGGAATAATTTGGGGTCATCCTGGCCAATTACAAACAGCCGGGTACGCTTCTTCAGATCAGCGGGCAATGCGGCCAGCGCCTTGAGGCTGCGATCCACACCTTTGGTCTTGAACCCGGAACCGATTTGCACCAGCAGCAGTTCATCGTCCTTGAGGTTGAACTCGGCACGAAAACCGGCACGAATCTCGGCGGCATTGGCCGGCGCACGACGATCCTGGGAGATCCCCGGTGGGAGCAAATGAAAACGTTCCAGCGGCGTGTCGTAATGTTTGATGAACAGTGGCTGCTGCACTTCGGAAATCATCAACACTTCGGTCTTGGCGTCCCTGGCGAACACCGCGCGCTCGTATTCGGCGAAGTGACGGTAGCGGCCCCAACGGCGGTACAGCGAATGACGCAGGTTTTGCGCCTTGTCTTCGAAGCAGCCGTCGGCGGCGTAGTAAACGTCCAGGCCCGGCATTTTGTTGAAACCGATCAGGCGATCCACCGGACGCTTGGCCAGATCCGCTTCCATCCACTCGCTGAGCTTTTCATTGCGCCGATGGTTGAAGAAGGCCTTGACCGGCGCCACCAGCACTTCGAAACCCGGCGGAACGTCGCCCTCCCAGATAAGCGTGTAGACGCGAATTTGATGCCCGCGCTGCTGGCATTCCAGGGCGATGCGCATGAAGTCACGCTGCAAGCCGCCGAATGGAAAATACTTGTACAAAACGAATGCCAATTGCATCAGCGCAGCTCCTCAGCCAGTAACAACGTGCTCAGTCGGGTCGCGACACGCTCGGGATTCAGACGCGTGAAGCACAATGGCCACTCGCGTTTCAGGTCAAACTGACGGGCATCCTGTTCCGTCGGTTGGTACGTACATTTTTTCTGCAGGCAAGGTGCGCAGGGGRAGTCGCTGGCGATGTGAATCTGCGATTTACCATAGGCGCCGGTCAGGCCCGGATTGGTCGGCCCGAACAACGACAGGGTCGGTACATCGAGCGCGGCGGCCAGATGGCCGAGGCCTGTGTCCACGGCCACGCAAGCCTGTGCGCCGGCCAGCACCTTGCCGACACCGGCCAGGTTCAGCTTGGGCAGTACTTCAACGTGACGGAAGCCGGCGGCGATGCGCTCGGCCCGGGCTTTCTCGATTGGATTGCCCCACGGCAGCTTCACAGCAACGCCGAGATAACCGACGCGCTCGGCCAGCTCACGCCAGTAGGCTTCCGGCCAGTGTTTGGTGTCCCACGTGGTGCCATGCAGGAACAGCACGTACGGATTTTTGCGCGGCAGTTCCACCAGGCGCTCGACGTTCAGGCCGTAATCGCCCAGGCCTTTTGGCAAGTCGTAGCCCAACGCCAGAGCGAACAATTGACGCACCCGCTCCACCGCGTGTTGTCCACGGCCCACCGCCAGGCGACGGGAGTAGAAACGTGCAGCCATCGGCTCACGCGCCGAATTCTTGTCCAGCCCGGCGACCGGCGCCTTGACGTAGCGCGTCAGCCAGGCACTTTTCAGCAGGCCCTGGGCGTCGATCACCAGATCATATTTTTCGGCGCGAACGCTTTGTTTGAAGCGCTTCCACTCGCCACTCTTGATGGTTTGCCAGATGTTTTTGCGCCAGCGGCGGATCGCCACCGGGATCACCTTGCCCACGGCCGGGTGCCAGGTCGGGATCTCGGTAAAGCCTTCTTCCACCACCCAGTCGAACTGGATGCCGGGGATCGCCCGCGCCGCGTCGGTCAGTGCCGGCAGCGCGTGAATCACGTCGCCCAGCGAGGAAGTCTTGATCAGCAGAACCCGCAAACTATTTGACCTCGACCACTGTGCCCTGCAACCGCTGCAAGGCTTCGTTCACGGCTTGCGGCATGAGCTGGCGCAAGCAGTTGTAATGTCCGAAACGGCACGTGCGATCGAAGCAGGGGCTGCATTCGATGCCCAGGCGAACCACTTCGACATGCTCGGCCAACGGCGGGGTGAAACCCGGCGACGTCGAGCCATAGATCGCCACCAACGGGCGGTTCAACGCGGCGGCGACGTGCATCAGACCGGAGTCGTTGGACACCACCGCGTCGGCACAGGACATCAGGTCAATAGCTTCGGCCAGCGAGGTGCCACCGCTGAGGTTGACCGCCTCTTCCCGCAAACCGGGTATCAGCCGCGCACGGATGTCTTCGCCCACGGCGTGATCGTTTTTCGAACCGAACAACCAGACTTGCCAGCCTTCGCGAATCTTCGCTTCGGCGACCTTGGCGTAATGCTCGGACGGCCAGCGCTTGGCCTCACCGAACTCCGCGCCGGGGCACAGCACCAACACCGGACGGTCGAGGGCCAGACCGAATTTAGCCAGCGTCGCTTCGCGGGTGACCGGGTCGATCTGCAAGCTCGGGCGTGGATAAGGTGTCGGCAGTTCGGCGCCTGGCTCGTACGCCAGGGCCATGAACCGCTCGATCATCAGCGGATAACGTTCTTTGTCCAGCGTGCGCACGTCATTGAGCAGGCCGTAGCGGAATTCGCCACGCCAGCCAGTGCGTTTCGGGATGCTGGCGAAGAATGGCACAAGCGCCGACTTCAGCGAATTGGGCAGCAAAATCGCCTGGTCATATTGGCCGGCAAGGGATTTGCCGATGCGCCGACGGGTCGCCAGCTCCAAGGCACCGTGGCCGAGCGGAAAGCTCAAGGCCTGCCGGACTTCGGGCATGCGCTCCAGGATCGGCCGGCTCCACTCGGGGGCCAGGACGTCGATTTCGCATTGCGGGTGGCGCTGTTTGAGACTCTGAAACAGAGTCTGCGCCATCACCATGTCACCGACCCAACTGGGCCCAACGATCAGAATTTTCATGTGGTTTCCAAAAACGAACCGGGGAGGCATACGCCTCCCCGCCTCGAGAATTCTACAAGACACTGCAGATCTACTGCGGGAGCGGCGTGACAGTCAGCATACAGGCTGGATGTGACGGCCTCTTCGCGAGCAGGCTCGCTCCCACATTGGGTATTAGGTGTTACAACTATCCTGTTTCAGCTTAACCCCAGCTCACGCCAGATCCGCATGACCTGTCGCCTTTCATCCGCGAACTGATCGCCTGGTATCACCCCGGCGTCCTTCTGCAAGGCCTGCCGGTGAGCGGCGGCGCGGTAGGCTTTATAGGCCTCGCGCAACAAGCTGGCGTCTTCGGCGGGCATCAGCCCTTCGTTTGCCAGCTCTTCCAGAATGCGGAAATTATCAGACCAGCGCAGCAATGACGGGCACGTTTGGGACCACGCCAAGGCCGCGTATTGCACCATAAATTCAATATCGACGATACCTCCGGCGTCCTGTTTGAGATCAAACGGCGCCGTGGCTTCGAAGGCATTCGCCCCGGTCCCGGCCGCCGTGCTCTTGGTGCCGAGGTTATCGCGCATCTTCGCGCGCATCTCACTGACCTCCTGACGCAGGGTCGCCAGGTCTCGCGGCTTGCCCAGCACCGACGCGCGAACCCGCTCGAATTCCCGACCGACCTCCGCGCTGCCCACCAGCACCCGCGCCCTAACCAGCGCCTGATGCTCCCAGGTCCAGGCCTCTCCGTGCTGATAACGGGCAAATGCACCGATCGAACTCACCAACAACCCCGATGCACCCGAAGGTCGCAAGCGCATGTCCACTTCATACAGCTGACCGGAGTTGGTCTGCGCCGTCAGCAAGTGAATGATCCGTTGCCCCAGGCGGGTGAAAAATTGCGCACCATCGATCGGTTTCGGCCCGTCCGTTTCTGCCAGTGGATCGCCATCGTGGATAAACACCAGATCCAGGTCCGAAATATGCCCCAGTTCCAGCCCGCCGACTTTTCCATAACCGACAATGATGAAGTCGGGATCGCACAATCTACCGTCAGCGCGCGACGGCGTGCCGTACTTGGCCACGGTCTGGCGCCAGGCCAGGGCCAACACTTGTTCAAGAATCGCTTCGGCGAGCCAGGTCAGGTAATCGCTGACTTTCATCAGCGGCAGGCTGCCGGCGATTTCCGAGGCGGCGACGCGCAAGCGGTGCGCCAGTTTGAAATGGCGCAGGGCTTCCATCTGCTGCTCGAGGTCGTCCTCGGGAATCCGCATCAGACGTTCACGTAACTCGGCGGTCAGTTCCGGCGCCAGGGGCGGCTTGAACAGCCGGCCTTCGTTGAGCAACTCGTCGAGCAGCAGCGGGAAGCGGGTGATCTGCTCGGCGATCCACGGACTCGCGGCGCACAAGGTCAATAACCGTCGCAGCGCGCCGGGGTTTTCGGTCAGCAACACCAGATACGCAGATCGACGGGCCACGGCTTCAACCAGCGGCAGCACRCGCTCCAGCACCAGATCGGGATTGGCATGTTCCACGGCCTGGGCCAGCAGGCGCGGAATAAAAGCATCAAGGCGCTCACGCCCCAAACGCTGCATCGCGCGCAACTGCGGACTGCCGCGCAGACCGGCCAAGGCTTTCAGGGCTTTGGTCGCCTCCTTGAAACCAGCCTCTTGCAACTGACGGCAAGCCGCTTCTTCATCTTGAACGTCTTCCCACAGCGGCAACCATTCCCCGCCCACCACCACTTCGCTTACCGTGCCTTCTTCTTCGTCGGGATCAGCGATCACTTGAGCGAAGTGCCAGGCCACGCGGCCGCGCCAATACATCAGCCGCTCATGGAAAGCGTCCCAGTCGGCAAACCCCAACATAAAGGCGATGCGCGCCTGATCTTCTGCGCCATCGGGCAACATCTGGGTCTGGCGATCGGCAATTGCCTGGATCGCGTGTTCGGTGTACCGCAGAAATTCGTAGCCTTCGCGCAATTCGCTGATCACCGCTGGCGGCAAGTAACCCTGACCTTCCAGCGTGTTCAGTACTTTTAATAGGGGGCGTTGTTGCAGGCTCAAGTCGCGACCGCCGTGGATCAGCTGAAAGGCCTGGGCGATGAACTCGACTTCACGAATGCCGCCGGAGCCGAGCTTGATGTTGTCGGCCATGCCTTTGCGCCGCACTTCCTGCTGGATCAGCTGCTTCATGGTGCGCAACGCTTCGATCGCCGAGAAATCCAGGTAACGCCGGTAAACGAACGGGCGCAGCGTCTCTTGCAATTGCGCTCCGGTCACTTGATCGCCGGCCACCACCCGCGACTTGATCATCGCGTAGCGCTCCCAGTCGCGCCCCTGATCCTGGTAATACTGCTCCAGCGCATTGAAGCTCAGGACCAATGCACCGGCCGAACCGTAAGGCCGCAAACGCATGTCGACGCGGAACACGAAGCCGTCGACAGTCATCGGGTCCAGCGCCTTGATCAGACGCTGGCCGAGGCGGATGAAGAACTCCTGGTTATCCAGCGAGCGTTTCACTCCCACGGTTTCGCCGCCCTCGGGGTAAGCGAAAATCAGGTCGATGTCTGACGAAAGATTGAGCTCTACGGCGCCGAGCTTGCCCATTCCGAGGATGACCATCTGCTGCGGCTGGCCACTGCGCCGGCCGGTCGGCACACCGAACTGCTGACAATGACGCGAGTACAACCACTGATAGGCCTGATCGATGCTCGCATCGGCCATGTCCGAGAGGTCGCGGCAGGTCTGGACCAGGTCGGCCTGACGGGTCAGGTCGCGCCAGATGATCCGCACTTGCTGGCGGGTGCGCTGACGGCGCAGGGCGCGGCCGAGTTCGTCATCGGTTTGCGCCGTATTCACCGCCGCCGCAATCTGTCCGCACAGCTCACCGGGGGTAAAGCTGCGGTCCAGTTCACCGGACTGCACCAGCGCCAGCAACATCAAAGGATCACGCACACTTTGCTCAGTCACAAAGTCGCTGGACGCCGTGACGCGGGTAAATTGTGCCCAGCGTTCAGGCGTCCAGGCCGACAGGCCATGATCGTCATCAAGTGCCGCAACGGCGGTACGGAACGACTGCTCGGCGCGGGTGACAAACGGCAGGAGAATGCCAGGCAGTTCGGCAAGCGTGGGAAGGCTCATGGTCTATCCTTGATCGGCGTGGAGACGGCTGCATGTAGTGAATTGTGAAAACCCGCTACCTGAAGGACTGTCGAACAAAAGTTAGAAATAGCTGAAAATTCTTTATTTTTGGCAGCGAACATCAAGCTTTCACCTTTTGTGGTTGGCAAAAGACCAACCTTAACGATTATTCTCACAACGCAGCCGGAGGCCACAAGCCATTCATCTGTAGTTTTACTACTCGTATATACATCCGAAAGGCTGAAATGCCCGAAGATTTGTAGTAAAACTACACGCCGCCGGAACAACCTCTCGGCAATCCAAGAATTTATATCGTCTGCCCACAAGGCCAGTCGCAAACTCAGGCAACCGATTCTGGAAGCCTTTCCGCCCTGGAGCAAGCCATGCAAGACCTCGATCCCGTCGAAACCCAGGAATGGCTGGACGCCCTGGAATCGGTTCTCGACAAAGAAGGCGAAGACCGCGCTCATTATCTGATGACCCGTATGGGCGAATTGGCGACCCGCAGCGGTTCGCAACTGCCTTACGCCATCACCACGCCATACCGCAACACCATTCCCGTTACCCACGAAGCACGCATGCCTGGCGACCTGTTCATGGAACGCCGCATTCGCTCGTTGGTACGCTGGAACGCGATGGCCATGGTGATGCGTACGAACCTGAAAGATTCTGACCTGGGCGGTCACATCTCCAGCTTCGCCTCCAGCGCAACCCTGTATGACATTGGCTTCAACTATTTCTTCCAGGCCCCGACCGACGAACACGGCGGCGACCTGATCTACTTCCAGGGCCACACCTCGCCAGGCGTTTACGCCCGTGCATTCATGGAAGGCCGCATCACCGAAGACCAGATGAACAATTTCCGTCAGGAAGTTGATGGCAACGGTCTGTCGTCCTACCCGCACCCGTGGCTGATGCCTGATTTCTGGCAGTTCCCGACGGTATCCATGGGTCTGGGCCCGATCCAGGCGATCTACCAGGCACGTTTCATGAAGTACCTGGAAGCCCGTGGCTTCATTCCTGAAGGCAAGCAGAAAGTCTGGTGCTTCCTGGGCGACGGCGAGTGCGACGAGCCGGAATCCCTGGGCGCAATCTCGCTGGCTGGCCGCGAGAAGCTCGACAACCTGATCTTCGTCATCAACTGCAACCTGCAGCGCCTCGACGGCCCGGTTCGCGGCAACGGCAAGATCATCCAGGAACTCGAAGGCGTGTTCCGTGGTGCTCAGTGGAACGTGACCAAAGTCATCTGGGGCCGTTTCTGGGACCCACTGCTGGCCAAAGACGTCGACGGCATCCTGCAACGTCGCATGGACGAAGTCATCGACGGCGAGTACCAGAACTACAAAGCCAAAGACGGCGCGTTCGTGCGTGAACACTTCTTCAACTCGCCAGAACTCAAGGCGATGGTTGCCGATCTGTCCGACGACGAGATCTGGAAACTCAACCGTGGCGGCCACGACCCGTACAAGGTCTACGCGGCGTACCACGAAGCGGTCAACCACAAAGAACAACCGACCGTCATCCTGGCCAAGACCATCAAAGGTTATGGCACCGGTGCCGGCGAAGCGAAAAACACTGCGCACAACACCAAGAAAGTCGATGTCGACAGCCTGAAGTTGTTCCGTGATCGTTTCGACATCCCGGTCAAAGACGACGAACTGGAGAACCTGCCGTTCTTCAAACCAGAACCGAACAGCGCCGAAGCCCGCTACCTGAGCGAGCGCCGCACTGCACTGGGCGGTTTCGTGCCACAGCGCCGCGCGCAGAGCTTCAGCGTGCCGACCCCATCGCTGGATACCCTCAAGGCTATCCTCGACGGTTCGGGCGACCGTGAAATTTCCACCACCATGGCCTTCGTGCGGATCCTCGCGCAGCTGGTCAAGGACAAGGAAATCGGCCCGCGCATCGTTCCGATCATCCCGGACGAAGCCCGTACCTTCGGTATGGAAGGCATGTTCCGTCAGTTGGGCATCTACTCGTCCGTCGGCCAGCTCTACGAGCCAGTCGATAAAGACCAGGTGATGTTCTACCGCGAAGACAAGAAAGGCCAGATTCTCGAAGAAGGCATCAACGAAGCAGGCGCCATGAGCTCCTTCATCGCCGCCGGTACTTCGTACTCCAGCCACAACCAGCCAATGCTGCCGTTCTACATCTTCTATTCGATGTTCGGCTTCCAGCGTATCGGCGACCTCGCCTGGGCCGCTGGCGACAGCCGTACCCGTGGCTTCCTGATCGGCGGCACCGCCGGCCGGACCACGCTGAACGGCGAAGGCCTGCAACACGAAGACGGTCACAGCCACATGCTGGCTGCCACCATCCCGAACTGCCGCACCTTTGATCCAACCTACGGCTACGAGCTGGCGGTGATCATCCAGGACGGCATGAAGAAGATGACCGAAGAGCAGCAGGACGTTTTCTACTACATCACCGTGATGAACGAGTCCTACCAGCAGCCAGCCATGCCGGCCGGTGTCGAGGAAGGCATCATCAAGGGCATGTACCTGCTCGAAGAAGACACCCGCGAAGCGGCGCACCACGTTCAGCTGATGGGCTCCGGCACCATCCTGCGTGAAGTCCGTGAAGCGGCGAAGATTCTGCGTGAAGAGTTCAACGTCGGCGCTGACGTATGGAGCGTTACCAGCTTCAACGAACTGCGTCGCGACGGCCTGGCCGTCGAGCGCACCAACCGTCTGCACCCGGGCCAGAAGCCTAAGCTGAGCTTCGTCGAAGAGTGCCTGAACGGCCGTAAAGGTCCGGTCATTGCCTCTACCGACTACATGAAGTTGTTCGCTGAGCAAATTCGTCAGTGGGTCCCGTCCAAGGAATTCAAAGTCCTGGGTACCGACGGTTTCGGCCGCAGCGACAGCCGCAAGAAACTGCGTCATTTCTTCGAAGTCGACCGTCATTTCGTGGTGTTGGCAGCCCTGGAAGCATTGGCTGACCGTGGTGACATCGAACCTAAGGTTGTGGCTGAAGCCATCACCAAGTTCGGTATCAACCCGGAAAAACTCAACCCACTGGACTGCTGAGGAGAGATTCTGTGAGCGAACTCATTCGCGTACCTGACATCGGCAGCGGTGAAGGTGAAGTAATTGAACTGTTTGTGAAGGTCGGCGACCGTATCGAAGCCGACCAGAGCATCCTGACGCTGGAGTCGGACAAGGCGAGCATGGAAATTCCTGCGCCTAAAGCCGGCATCGTCAAAAGCCTGAAAGTGAAGCTGGGCGATCGCCTGAAAGAAGGCGACGAACTGCTGGAGCTGGAAGTCGAAGGTGCCGCTGCGGCGGCTCCGGCGGCTGCCGCTGCGCCAGCGGAAAAAGCCGAAGCGAAACCGGCTGCCGCACCTGCTGCTGCCGCGCCAGCCGCTGCCCCTGCTGCCGCTTCGATTCAGAAAGTGCACGTGCCGGACATCGGTTCGTCGGGCAAGGCCCAGATCATCGAGATCCAGGTCAAGGTCGGCGACACCGTCGAGGCTGATCAATCCTTGATTACCCTGGAATCCGACAAGGCCAGCATGGAAATTCCTTCGCCCGCCGCTGGCGTGGTCAAGGCCATCAGCGTAAAGCTCAACGACGAAGTCGGTACCGGCGACCTGATTCTGGATCTGGAAGTGGCAGGTGCTGCGGCACCGGCTGCCGCCCCGGCCCAGGCAGCTGCTCCGGCACCCGCCGCTGCGCCTGCTCCTGCAGCAGCTCCAGCTGCTCCAGTGGCCGACAGCGTTCAGGACATCCACGTTCCGGACATCGGTTCGGCAGGCAAGGCCAAGATCATCGAAGTCCTGGTCAAGGCCGGCGACACCGTCGTAGCCGACCAGTCGCTGATCACCCTGGAATCCGACAAGGCGAGCATGGAAATCCCGTCGCCTGCCGCTGGCGTGGTGGAAAGTGTTTCCATCAAGCTGGATGACGAAGTCGGTACCGGCGACCTGATCCTCAAGCTGAAAGTCAAAGGCGTTGCGCCTGCTGCGGCCCCGGCTCCGGCCGCTGCTGCACCGAGCGCTCCTGCCCCGGCAGCGGCGGCGCCTGTTGCTTCGGCCGCTGCCGCACCTGTTGCTGCACCGGCCAAGCCGGGCGCCAAGGTTCACGCTGGTCCGGCAGTACGCCAACTGGCCCGTGAATTCGGCGTCGAGCTGAACGCCGTCGGCGCCAGTGGCCCGCACGGTCGCATCCTCAAAGAAGACGTGCAGGTTTACGTCAAAGCGATGATGCAGAAGGCCAAGGAAGCACCGGCCGCTGCTGCTGGCGCAACTGGCGGCGCGGGCATCCCGCCGATTCCGGTCGTGGACTTCAGCCGCTTCGGTGAAACCGAAGAAGTGCCGATGACTCGCCTGATGCAAATCGGCGCGTCGAGCCTGCATCGCAGCTGGCTGAATATTCCACACGTGACTCAGTTCGATTCGGCTGATATCACCGAGCTGGAAGCGTTCCGCATTGCTCAGAAAGCCGTTGCAGAGAAGGCTGGCGTCAAGCTGACCATCCTGCCGCTGCTGCTCAAATCCTGCGCGCATTTGCTCAAGGAACTGCCGGACTTCAACAGTTCGCTGGCGCCAAGCGGCAAAGCGATCATCCGCAAGAAATACGTGAACATCGGCTTCGCCGTCGACACCCCTGAAGGCCTGCTGGTACCGGTCATCAAGAACGTTGACCAGAAGAGCCTGTTGCAACTGGCAGCCGAAGCCGCTGCGCTGGCCGCCAAAGCCCGCGACAAAAAGCTCACCGCTGATGACATGCAAGGCGCCTGTTTCACCATTTCCAGCCTCGGCCACATTGGCGGCACCGGCTTCACGCCGATCGTCAACGCGCCGGAAGTGGCGATCCTCGGTGTTTCCAAGGCAACCATCCAGCCAGTCTGGGACGGCAAAGCCTTCCAGCCGAAGCTGATGCTGCCACTGTCGCTGTCCTACGATCACCGTGTGATCAACGGCGCCGCGGCTGCACGCTTCACCCAGCGTCTGAGCAGCCTGCTGGCGGACATCCGCACTATCCTGCTGTAACACCGGCCGGCCCTCCCTCACCGGAGGGCCGTTCGCGTTCCACGTTTTCCGAGCGCCACGCTCGTACCTCAACCCCGCCAATTTGGCGGGGCTTTTTTTGCCTTCAATAAAGCTTCTTCCTACATTCGTCGCTGATATCGGCCACAACGCAAGTCCACTTCCTCCCGATATTTTTCGCGAGCCAATAACTACGCTTAGTCCGACTGATATTTAATAAAACCGCATCAGTCATTTCTGCTTAGTTAGAAATTACTTCGAATGGATTCGAACATGTTAAAACCAACTGTCGGCCCAATTATTGGCCACACCACAACTAATCACGCGCGCATCTTTCTGCGCGGCGAACTTCAAGATAACTCAGTGGTATTTGCAGGTATTCGTTATCGGCGCCTGGGTGAAGAGCGCTGGTCCCGAGGCGTGTTTGCAAAACTGACGATCTTGCGCGACATGTCCGATGTGATTGCGCTTAATGAACTGTCCAGCGACACCGAGTACGAATATCAGGCTGGCTGGTTCAGCCCGATGAGCCCGGTGCATACCGTGGAGACGATTCAGGAACTACCTCTGCAGTGGCCCAGGGAGATTTACCGGTTCCGCACCCGCTCCAGCAAGGCCGACACACCAAGGGCTTATATAGTCGGTTCGTGCCGCTACCTGCGCATGACGGCGGGCATACCGTCGGCACCGCAACGGGGTGACCGGATTTTTGCTTCGATCACCGATCTGGCGCAGCAGGCAGACCCGCCTGTCAGCGCGATGCTGATGACCGGCGACCAAATTTATGTCGACGACCTGAACCTCATTGCTCCCGACCGGGAATACAAGGAAATACTCAGCAAGTATCGCGCAGCTTTTTCCCAGCCAAACATCACAAAGTTAATGTCCAACCTGTCGACTTACATGATCCTCGACGACCATGAAATAGAAGACAACTGGCCAACCAACGAAAGCAAGGAAGATGCTTATTTATACAAAAACGCCACCGCGGCCTACGAGCTATATCAAGCCAGCCACAGTCCGGCGCATAAACTTCTAGCCGACGGACAAATAGACAGAAAACTTGAACAGTATTGGTATCAGTTCGTCGAAGGCGATATTGAATGGTTTGTCACCGATAGCCGCACTCGACGCAATTTATCGGCCGATGATCGCCGTATCCTCGACGAAGAGCAGGAACAGGCACTGCTCACATGGCTGACCCACAGCCAGGCCCGTGTCAAATTCGTGGTCACCAGCGTGATGTTCTACCCCGACCGCAAAATTCAGGGCGATGACGCCTGGAAAGCCTTTCCCGAACAACGCCTACGGTTGCTGGAAACGATTCGGACGCAGCGCATCAAAAACGTTGTCTTCATTTCCGGCGACGTCCACGGCTCCCTGACCAGCCGCCTGACCCACAGCGAAGACCCGGACTTCGAGGTGCACACCATCGTCTCCTCGCCACTGTGCAACAGTAAACTGCTGCCGTATGCCAAGGCCTCCACGTTCATCCTGGATCAGGCACTAGCGCAAACGACTGCGGGGGAGTATCGGCATGAACTGACCAGCAACGTAGTCAGCCAGGACAATTTCGCCCACTTGATCGTTGATGGGGAGCAGATTCAGGTCAATTACCACGATCGGGATGGCAAGCCATTACAAACGGTCAACATCCCGCTGCACTAAGACAACAAAGGCCAAATGCATTGGTTTTTAGTCGGCGCTGGAGAAAACCTCACGCCTGCCGACATATTCCTATAGCACTTGGCCTTCATGTCTCTTGTCAGTCGGGGCCGCAATGATGCAACCTTGCCGCAGCCATCAATCAAGAGGGCGAGAGCCCGACGCGTTCAGCACATTCGAAGCGAGTTCCCCTCAATGAAAAGCCAACCCGATGCCGCCAGCCGTATGGTGGCCGAGGTAGTGACGCAGTTGCCTGTGCCCTCGCGGCTCGGCATGCTGCGTTTCGAACGGCTGAATGAACCTAGCTGGGCGCTACTGTTTCTGGACCCTAATTGCGAACGTCATTTCGGTCTGCCGGCCGTAGACCTGTGTGCGCTGGTGGACTCTCCCTACGCCAGCCTGATGGAGCCCGAAGCGCGCTATCAGCTGCATGACGCGGTCCAGCAGCAACTGACCGACAGCCCGAACTACCAGATCCGCTACACCTTGCACACCGCCTCCGGCACCTTGAACCTGCTGGAGCTGGGCGAAGCCTATAAACAGCACAATCGGCACTTGTTGCGCGGCTATCTGCTGGTGGTCGACGACCTGTTCGAACACAATCAGCTACTGCCCACGCAGGATCTGGAAACCCAGAACTCACGCCTGCAAATCGCCCTGGAGCTCAATCAGCTCGCCCAGCAGGTACAACTGCAACATCTGGAACGAGTGCGCGCCCAACAGGACCTGATCCTGTTGCTGACTCGCCAGCGCTACAGCAGCAACAATTCCCTGCAAGAAGCCGCCGAACTGATCACCCGCAGCGCCTGTGATATCTACGAAATTGACTGCGCCAGCCTGTGGAACCTTGAAGGTTCGCTGCTGGTGCCGATTTCGGCCTATCACCGCGCCAGCGGGGAATACCGGCTGCCGGAGCCGATCGACGTCAGCAGCTTCCCTGATTACCTCGAAGCCTTGCACAGCAGCCGCGCCATCGACGCCCATAACGCCCTGCGTGATCCGCGCACCCGGCACATGGCCGAGCGCCTGCGCCCACGCGATGTGAACGCGATGCTCGACGCCAGCATCCGCGTCGACGGGCAAGTGGTCGGCGTGCTGTGCCTGGAACAGACCGGTGCGCCCCGTGCCTGGCAGTCGGACGAAATCGCCTTTGTCGGCGAGCTGGCAGATCAATTCGCCCAGGTCATCAACAACCACAACCGCCGCACCGCCACCAGCGCCCTGCACCTGTTCCAGCGTGCGGTCGAGCAAAGCGCCAATGCCTTTTTGCTGGTCAATTGCGATGGCGTGGTGGAATACGTCAACCCAAGCTTCACCGCGATCACCCAATACAGCACTGAAGAAGTCCACGGTCAGCGGCTGTCGGAACTGCCGGCACTGGAGAACCTCAGCGAACTGCTGTTCGACGCGCCCTCGGCGCTGGCCAAGAGCAACAGTTGGCAGGGCGAGTTCAAGAGCCGACGCAAAAACCTCGAACCTTACTGGGGGCAGCTGTCGATCTCCAAGGTATACGGCGATAACCGCGAGTTGACGCATTACATCGGCATTTACGAAGACATCACCCAGAACAAACTCGCCCAGCAGCGCATCGAGCGCCTGGCCTACACCGATAACCTGACCAACCTCGGCAACCGCCCGGCGTTCATCCGCAACCTCGACGAACGCTTCGCCCGAGACACCGACACCCCAATCAGCCTGCTGCTGGTGGACATCGACAATTTCAAGCGGATCAACGACAGCCTCGGTCACCAGACCGGCGACAAATTGCTGATCAGCCTGGCCCGACGCCTGCGCAACAGCCTGAGCCCGAGCGGCGGCCTGGCACGCTTTGCCAGTAACGAATTCGCCGTGCTGCTGGACAATACCGACCTGCGTATCGGCCAACAGGTCGCCCACGAGTTGCTGATGACCCTCGACAAGCCGATGTTCGTCGACAACCAACTGATCAGCGTCACCGGCTCCGTGGGCCTGGCCTGCGCGCCGCTGCACGGTCGCGACCCGCAAACCTTGATGCGCAACGCCGGTCTGGCGCTACACAAAGCCAAAGCCAACGGCAAGCATCAGGTCCAGGTGTTCACCGAAGCACTGAATGCCGAGGCCAGCTACAAGCTGTTCGTCGAGAACAACCTGCGCCGCGCCCTGACCCAGAACGAGCTGGACGTGTTCTATCAACCCAAGCTCTGTCTGCGCAGCGGCCGTCTGCTGGGAATGGAAGCGTTGCTGCGCTGGAACCATCCTGACAAAGGCATGATCCGCCCGGACCAGTTCATCAGCGTCGCCGAAGAAACCGGCCTGATCATCCCCATCGGCAAATGGGTCGCCCGCCAGGCCTGTCGCATGAGCAAGGAGCTGAGCGCCGCCGGCCTGGGCGATCTTCAAGTCGCGATCAACCTGTCGCCCAAGCAGTTCTCCGACCCGGATCTGGTGTCGTCCATCACCAACATCCTCAAGGAAGAAGCGTTGCCGGCCCACTTGCTGGAACTGGAACTCACCGAAGGCCTGCTGCTGGAAGCCACCGAAGATACGCACTTGCAACTCGACCAGCTCAAGCGCCTGGGCCTGACGTTGGCGATGGATGACTTCGGTACCGGTTACTCGTCGCTCAGCTATTTGAAAAAATTCCCGATCGACATCATCAAGATCGATCGCAGCTTCATCCACGAGATCCCGGACAATCAGGACGACATGGAAATCACCTCCGCGGTGATTGCCATGGCCCATAACCTGAAACTCAAGGTCGTGGCTGAAGGCATCGAGACCGCCGAGCAGCTGGCCTTCCTGCGCCGCCACCGCTGCGACGTCGGTCAGGGCTACCTGTTCGACCGGCCGATACCCGGCGCCGAGCTGATCGAAAAGCTCAAGCGCTATCCGCGTGGCCCGTTCGCCTGATTCGACCCCGAAAATTCCTGAGGAACACCTCGAATCCCTGTGGGAGCGAGCCTGCTCGCGATAGCGGTGTATCAGTGACATGGATTTTGGCTGACACACCGCTTCGCGAGCAGGCTCGCTCCCACAGGGGTAGTGCGTAACTGGGCGGCATTGGGCAAACTGGCGGTCTGATTCCTACATCCCAACCTGACTGAGAGGACTGATCATGGTCTTGCGCTCGGAAATTCTGGTGAACAAAAACGTGCTTCCAACCAAAGAACAAGCTCTGCCTGGCCGCGAAACACCCATGTCCCTGCCGGAAAAACACTTCGTCCACGACGCGCCATTGCTGGGTCCATTCATCACCGACGTGGATTTTGCGATTTTCGGCCTGGGCTGCTTCTGGGGAGCGGAACGTCGCTTCTGGCAGCGTGAAGGCGTAGTCAGTACCGTGGTGGGTTACGCCGGCGGCTTCACGCCGAACCCAACGTATGAAGAAGTCTGCTCAGGCCTGACCGGCCACAGCGAAGTGGTGCTCGTGGTCTACGAGCCGGAAAAAGTCAGCTACGACGAGCTGCTGAAGATGTTCTGGGAACTGCACAACCCGACTCAGGGCATGCGCCAGGGCAACGACATCGGCACTCAGTACCGTTCGGTGATCTATGCTACCAACCCGGCGCAATTGGACGCCGCACTCAAGAGCAAAACAGTATTTCAGGCTGAATTGACCAAGGCCGGCAAAGGCGAAATCACCACTGAAATCGACGAAGCGCCGACGGTCTACTTCGCCGAGGCGTACCACCAGCAGTACCTGGCGAAGAACCCAGAAGGGTATTGCGGGATTGGCGGCACAGGCGTGACCTGCCCGATCTAGCGATAGCTACAAGCTACAAGCTACAAGCTACAAGCTACAAGCTACAAGCTACAAGCTACAAGCTACAAGCTACAAGCGGCAAGACTGGATGCTCGCCGCTTTAAACTTGCAGCTTGCCGCTTGAAACTTACTGCTGCTACTCAGCAATCAACCAATCCATCTGCCACCCACCTTGGGTCTGCCCCAATTTCTTGGACAACCACGGCAGCAACTCACGCAATTCCTCTTCCAGTCCCCACGGCGGATTCGCAATCGCCAACCCGGACCCGTTCAGACTGTTCGGTGTATCCAACGGATGCACCAGCAACTCCACACGCAACAACTTCGGCGCGCCCGAGCCCGCCAGATCCTGATAAAAGCGCCGCAACATGCGCTGGTCCTTCACCGGGTACCAGATCGCCGCCACGGTTTGACGCATCCGGCCAACCGCCTCTTTCAGCGACGCCGCACAGCGCTGCATCTCATCGAGCTGTTCAAACGGCGGATCAATCAACATCACCGCCCGCTTCTCCTGCACCGGCAACATCGCACGCGGCACGTGCCAGCCTTCGCCCAAATGCACCTTCACCCGACGGTCGCCGGCCATGTTGTCCTTGAGCAGCAAACCGTCTTCCGGGTGCTTCTCGTTGAGCATCACCCGATCCTGCGGCCGCGTCAGACGCCGCGCCAGCTCTGGCGACCCCGGGTAATAGCGCAACTGGCCATCCGGGTTCATGTCGTGCAGCACCTTCATGTAATCGTCGGTCAGCGCCGGTAAATCTGGCTGATCCCACAGACGCGCAATGCCTTCCAGGTACTCACCGGTACGGCTCGCCTGATCACCCTGCAGGTCATACAGACCAATGCCGGCGTGAGTATCGAGATAGGCAAACGGCTGCTCCTTGCGCGACATCAGGGCGATGAGGCGGGTCAAAGTCAGGTGTTTGAACACATCGGCGTGATTGCCGGCATGGAAGGCGTGACGATAATTCATGATTGCTCCTGCGAAGGCCGGGAAGTTTACCTTGTACCGAGGCGAACGTCAGGGCCTCGCAGCCGAGCGGGCAATTCGAATGGGCCAGCCCTACACGATGATCGTTCCCACGCTCCGCGTGGGAATGCCACAAGGGACGCTCCGCGTTCCAGCCACACCGGGCACCGATTTGACGCAGAGCGTCATGGGCTGCATTCCCACGCAGAGCATGGGAACGATCATTCGGCGGTGTTAATCCGAAGCCAGAGCCCGCAACCGCCGGCCAATCACATCCAGCACATCACACCCATCCCGCAACGGAATGGCACACAGCAAGGCAAAGTCGCTGAGGATGAAGGATTCGCACTCGAGCGAACCGCGCATCGACATGTTCTCCAGCACCTGTGTCACGGCGCGAATTCGATAGTTGGCCGCGTCGTACAAAACATCGAGCGGCGCGTGGGTATCGACGAACAACGTGGGCATATCGGTGCAGTTGCTGGTGAGGGCCATGAAGCGGTTTTTGGGGTGGGGGATTGGTTTTTCGTAGGGTGGATCGGGATGTAGTGTTGGCATTTGAGACCTTCCGATGAAAATAGGAGCTGCCAAAAGCCTTCCTACAGGCTTGGGTGGCAGCTATACGCGGGGTAGGAATACCGAGCATCGGAAACTCGACCACGCCGAAACGTGCCCGCGCACAGCCGCCGTAACAGATGTTACGGACGTACATTGACGGCCGCAAATCAAGTTTCGAACGCTTACGCGCTACCGATGCTATGAAGGGTTCCTACACCCCACCACTGAATTTTCAGTGACCATCAAAGGCTATCGGTTGAATTCGATTCACACTAGTTCATGGAAACCGATACGAGTTGAAGGAAAATTCCGACGGGCTTGCCCGGAAATTTCGCTGACCACCAATCGATCAAAATTGACCAAGCTGCTTGGTCAACCTGCTCGCAATGTGGCGCAACCACGCCTCTCCTGACGGCCATGCATTCCAGTAGCAGTAGTAACAACTCAATTCTTTCAATAGATACTCTTTCAATACCAGCTCATCTTTCTTCAGATTAAGCAGTGCATTGAGTTCCTTTAGGACCACGATTAAATCGTCGACATGAGACTCGGTTAAAAAGGAGTCGAGCACCTGCTCTGCAGTTTCGTGTTCAACCAACCAATCTTGATGAAAGTACGCACCAAAAAAGTCGTGCAACTCCGGAAATTCAACATTCATAGCTCTGGAAACCCTGTCAGCAAAAAATACCCCTCAGGAAGTCGAACATCCTTTATCAATACCAACAAGATCTTCGAAGCCGGCACATATTCGGTACTACCATTGGGCAAGCTGATTCCAACCGGTTCATCGAATTTATGCGTGATACTCGTCTTACCCTTCGTACTTTTTAAGAATTTGTCGATTCGCTTTTTATTTTCAGCCAATGCCCTAGCGACAAACGATTCAGCACTAGCTCTATCCGAAAACGTTGAGGCCGCGGGGATATTAGGCTCGGCCTCAAGTCTTTGGGCTAACTGCAACTTCGTTCTCCCTACATGCTTGGCAATAAGATGCCCCCCTTGCGCCTCATGCGCAGCTAAACCTCCGCCTGGAACAATTTCGCTAAACGGCCCTTCAGGCTCACCGGGACAAGGCAGACATGCCAATCCCAACGGATCAACCCACCCCGTCGGATTCGGCGTGTACTGATACGGGTTCAGCCCACCCGCCAACTTGATCGGGTCCGGCGTCAGGTACCGTCCAACATCAGGATCATAGTACCGATGCCGGTTGTAGTGCAGGCCGCTCTCAGCGTCGAAGTACTGCCCTTGAAAGCGTAGCGGTTGCTCAAGCTGCTCGCCCCCACCCAGCGCCAGGTGCGTGACTTTGCCGTAGGCGTTGTACTTCGCCGACCAGACAATCTCGCCACCAAAATCGGTCAGTTCCTGCGGCGTGCCGAGGTGGTCGAGTTGGTAGTAGAACGGGCAGGCTTTGCGCGGGCCTTTGCCGTCGAGCATGGCCAGTGGGCGGAAGCTGCCGGGTTCGTAGAGGTAGCTGCGGTAGTGTTCGCGGCTGCTTTCGGCGATGAGGTTATCGCCTTGCCAGAAGAATTCGGTGGTGTGGCCGTCGACGGTTTTGGCGATGCGGCGGCCGAAGGCGTCGTAGCGGTAGCTGGCGGTGCAACCGTCCGGGGTGGTGACGCCGATCAGGCGGTGTTGGCAGTCATAGCGGTAGTCGGTGACGAGTTTTTGCGCGGTTCCGCGGCGTTCGCAGATCAGGTTGCCGAAAGCGTCGTAGTCATAGTGGCGGTCGCCCTGCATGAGCAGGCGATTGCCCGCGACTTTCGCGGCGCCGGGGCGGTCCTGCATCAGCAGGTTGCCGGCGGGGTCGTGGGCGAAGGATTCCGGTGGGTTTTCGCGGGTGTGGCGGACGCGGGTCAGGCGGTTGAGCGGGTCGTAGGTGTAGTTGCGCTGGCCGTGGCGGGTGTCGGCGATGCTGTCGAGATTGCCGTTGGCGCTGTAGGCATAGTCGCGGCGATAGAGCGGTTGTTGCTGTTGGCTGACGGCATGGGCCTTCAGACGGCCCTGATCGTCGTAAGCAAATTCGCTGAGCAACTGGCCTTGTTGGCGTTGCTGCTCACGGCCGAAGGCAAATTGGTGGCTGGTGAGCCGCGCGCCGTTGAGGTCGATGGCGGTGAGCGCGCCGCCCTTGGCGTGGTGGTAATCGAGTTTGCTGCCGTCCGGCAGGCGCAGGCGATTGAGTTGGCCGCAGGCGTCGTAGCTATAACGCAGCGTGCCCCAGCCCTGATGTTCGGTGATCAGCCGGTCTTGTTGGTCGTATTCGAATTCCAGCGGGTGGTCGTGGCCATCGTCGACGCCGATCAGCCGGCCGAGGCTGTCGTAGCGGTATTCGACCTTGAGGCCGTCGGGCAGGGTTTTGACCAGCAGTCGCCCGGCCGGATCCCGCTCGTAAGCGGTGATCAGCTGCGAGCCGTCAGCGCCGAACTCGGTTTTCTCCAGCAGTTGGCCATTGAGGTCGTAGGCGTACGCCGTGCGTTGGCCGTCGAATCCGGTTTCCTGTCGGATCAATCCGCCAAGCGTGTAATCCAGCCGATATTGCTCGCCGGATTCGTTTTCGATTTCCGTGAGCAACAGCTGCGCGTTGTCGTAGCGATACTTCAGCTGGGTGCCGTCGGCATTGAGGCGGCGACTGACCAGGTGCAGGTCGTCCAGGTATTCGTAGCGCGTGATGCGGCCGAGTTCATCGCGTTCGGCAGTGATTTTTCCGTAGGCGTTGTAGCTGTAGGCGCGGCTGGCACCGGTAGGAAGAATCGTCTGGATCAGTCGGCCAACGGCGTCCCATTGCGACTGGGTGACCGCGCCGTGTTCGTCCTGACGGGTAATCTGCCGGCCCAGGGCGTCGTAGGAAAAACGCCGCTGACCACCATCCGGCAGCGTTTCCTCAAGCAACTGCCCCAATCCATTCCAGACGAACACATGCCGGCTGTTGTCCGGATAACGGATCGACAGCAGCAGACCTTTTTCGTCGTAGTGGTAATGGGTGACCTGACCGTCAGGATCGGTCGCTTCGGTGATGTCACCCTGGGCATTACGCTGATGCTTCCACACCGCTTTGCCGCGATAACGGGCGTGCAGGAAACCGTTGCGATACTCGTAGGCCGTTGGCTCGTCTTCGGGCGGAATCAGCGCCACCAGGCGTCCGACTTCGTCGTAACGGTATTCAGTCACCGCCCCGAGCGGGTCCTGCTCGGCGATCAGCCGGCCTTCCTCGTCGTAGGCCTTGAGCTGTTCTCCGCCGTCCAGTTCGACCTTGCGCACCAGCCGCGCCCGCTCGTCGTGGACGTAAACCTCTTCGCTGCCGTCGACGTTGTGCACGGTGACGCTGCCGGCGTCATCCCACACGTAGCGCGCATCCATCTGCGCGAACGAGGCCCAGTGGCGAATGCAGCGTGCCGCTTTGCCGGACTTTTCCCACGCCCAGAGGAAACTCGCCCCTCCGGCCAGTTGCCGCTGGAGGATGACGTGTTGGTCGTCGTAGTCGTAGCGTTCGCTTTCACCGGCGGCGTTGCTGGCTTCGATCAGTTGTGCGCGTTCGTCGTAGGTGTAACTGACCAGGGTTTGCTCGGTTTTCCAGCACTCCTCAAGGGTTTGCGCGGGGATAAACACCTGGTAGTCGACGGCGACTAAATGGTTGCGTTCATAACGCAAGCGCAAGGCGCGGCCGGCGCCGTTGTCGAGGCGCTGGATGCGCTCCTGGCGGTCGCGGGAGATGCGCAGGCGGTTGTCGTACGCGTCGCTGATGGTCGTGAGTCGACCGTGGTGAAAGTGATAAAACCGCGTGTCGTCGCCGGCCTGGGCGAGGATCAGTTCTTCGGGATCATTGCCCAGATAAATCGCCGCGCGCGACAGGCTGTTGTGGATCGCCGGGCGCTCAGCGGACGGCAACGGGAACGTGGTGCGGCGGTTTTCGTGGTCGCTCCAGATGACGCTGTCGCCGTCGATGTCCAGTCGATGGGAAAGCGAATGGCTCCAGCCGAACCCGAGGCCGCAATCGATCTCGGCGGCACTGGTGCGATAGAGCCGGGTGAAGTCGAACGGCAGGAGGCCGTCCAGCGAACCGTCGGTGAGGGTCAGCAGTTCTTCGCCGGTGACCATTGAGACCGGGCATTTGTTGGTGGCGGTTTTATTGGCGGAATCGGCGGCGTCGCCGTTGGGGTTTTTCGCCTGATCCGGGGCGTTGTCGTGGTGTTCGTTTTGCTTGAGGGTGGTGTTGCGTTTGGCATCCCAGCGTAGTTGCATCCGACCTTTATTTAGTCCTGCTGCAACGCCGCGCGCGGCAACTGTTTTGTAGCGGTCTACGTACTCCATAAAGTTGTCGATGATCGTGACCATCGACTTCACGAAGCCCATCACGGCTTGAAAAATCTGCGCGCTGTACTTGGCCAGTCGCATTGTCAGCCAGGCAATACCGACGCCGACCACGCTCAACACCAAGCCAATCAACAAGTCGATGACCAGGCCAACCACGACTTTGGAAATGGCCTCGGCCGACGTCCCGGCCAATTGCGATGGCGGCAGTGCTTCGAGCCATAACATTGCTGTGCGCATCAGCAAGCACAGCGCCGCCTCGTCGCTGGCCAGCAACATGGCTTTTTCCATCATGTCTGGAGCGCTGACTGCGAGCCTTGCAAGTTCTCCTGCGCTTTCACCCAGTTTCTCGGCAAAGGCTCCAGGGTCTTTCAGGATGTCGACTAGTTCACCGATACCATCCCAAACCTCCTGAATCGCCGCCCAACCTCCTGCGAGCATTCCATTGCCCACGGCGGCCAATGATGCCGACGCCGATTGCTGCGACCACTGCGGTTTAAACCCCTCCCACTCCTTGCGCAGCCAGCCTTCCAGCTCCGTGCTCAGGCCTTTGTAAGAATCAAAAAGCTTGTCAATCTGCTTCGGCGTAACTTCACTCTGAACATGAACCCGATAGAACTTTCCGGGTTTCCCTACGAACTGCCCTTTTCCGTTTTCATGGAGCTTGACCGGTGTGATCTCGCCGCCATCAACAGCAATCACATCAACCGAAATATTCCCCAACGGAATGTCATAAACCGATTCAAATTTGCTCTCTATCTCCAGAATCCCGCTCGCCGGACACTGCGCAACACCCGAGAAAAAATCATCATCGCCACTGCTCACCGCAGTCGTGGTGCTCCCAAGTTTTATCAGCCGTTCCATGCTCATCAGCGAAGGCAAATCCATCGCCCGGCTGACCCTGTCCGTATTCCGCCCCAAGAAGCTGCCAAGTTGCTGGCGATACAAAACCAGCGTGTCTTTAAACCCGTCGAGCTCCTGCTCGATCCGTACGATCTGATCCATCAGTCCAGCTCCGTCATCAGGTAATCCACCAAAGCTGATTTCGGTGCTTGAGGCAGGTCCGGCGTCTGCAAGAAAAGCGCGACTTTGTGCCGCAATACGCTCGGCGAAAACGCTTCATAAAGATCAGGTCGGTCCTCGCTCAACCACATCAGCAAGTTGTTGATGCGAGTCGTCGCGGACTCGCCAGCGAGGTGTTCAATCAGCGGTGCGGATACTTCCCACCACGGGAAAACCCTGGAAGTCTTCAGCGCACTGCCACCGATATCGAGCGGCTGACCATTGATCAAACAACGGTCGATCACAGGCATTAACTGCGTGGCATTAACTTCGCCGGACTGAAGGATCGGGAGCAAATAACGCCCATCCCAGAAGCGGAAAAACACCGCATGACCGTTGGGCAAAAGAACTTGGGTAAGGCTGCGCAGATGCTCGACCAGCACTTCTTGAGACGCAGAAGAAACCGCCAACCAACCCCAATCGCGAGACTCGGTGGCAGCGACCCACTCCAGAAACTCACTGCCCGCCGCGACAATTCCGACATAGGGCATCACCGGTTCCCACTCGGCGTAGGCGGTGTCGGCCCAGATCGGGTGCAGCGCATGAGCGGTGGTCGAGCGCTGCCAGGCTTTGAACGKCTCAGCCGCGCTGGCATTGCTGAAGACCGCAAAGAGTTTTTCCGTCGGCTTCAGCGGCTGCCGGTCCAGCCACTCGCGAGGCGTCAAATGATCAGGCTGCACAGACACCGTCCTTGCAGCGCTCGCATTCCTCACAAAACGGCGCGTCGCTTTTCAGGCTCATGATCTGCGCCGCACTCAACACCGCTGCCGGTGCGGCGGCGAGTTTCAGCGGTGCATCCAGCGACGCCGTTGCAGCAGCCATCGCGGGCATCAACGCCCCGCCCACCTGAATCGGCACGCTGCTGAAAATCCCACCGGGACCGATGTTGATCCACTGCCCGCCCGCCTGAATCGTCGCGCTCGCGCCGCCGTCGATCACCACTTGCTGGCCGGCGCTGACGTGGAATTGCTGACTGGCGTTAAGCGCCTGGCTGGTCACGCGGATGTGCCGGACGCCGGTCACCAGCAAGTGATCGTCGAGCTTCACTTCGGTCTGGCGCTGACCGTGGGTGATGCGTTGCTCATCGGCCTTCAACTCATGGCGAGCGGTGCCGGTGACGACGATGCTGCGCTGGTTATCGACCTGAACCTGTTGATCATTCAACACATGCTGGGTCCAGTTTCGCTGGGCGCGCAGGTAGATTTCCTCGGCGCCTTTGCGATCCTCGATGCGCAACTCGTTGTAACCGCCACCTCCCGGGCTGCTCTGGCTGCGGAAAATGCTGCGGGTTTTGTCCGCTGGCAGATCCAGCGGAACAGGGGTTGCCGCGTTCGGCAGGCAACCCATCACCAGCGGTTTGTCAGCATCGGCGTCAATGAACCCAACCAGCACTTCCATGCCGACGCGCGGGATCAGCACGCTGCCATATCGGTCATGCGCCCAGCCCGTAGCGACGCGCAACCAGCAACTGGAGTGCTCATTGAGCTGACCCTCGCGATCCCAGGCGAGCTGAACCTTGACCCGACCGAACTCGTCGCAATGGATTTCGCTGTCAACCGGGCCGGTGACCACGGCGGGTTGATAGCCGAGCATGCGAGGCTTTTGCGGCCCCAGGGGCGGACGATACGAAATGTCCCACGGCGTTGCCAGAAAGGTATTGCGATAGCCCTGGAAATCATCCGGGTCATCGCTGGTGGCCGACTCTTCCAGCACCTGTGGCTGACGACCGCGATGTTCGATTGCAGTGATCAGCCACAAGTCATTCCACGCCTGACGGGGATGCTCGGCGAGGTGCAGGAAATGCCCGCTGACCAGCGCACAGTCATCACCTTTGCCTTCAGCCTGGCGGAAATCGGCGTTGTGGCGTTCGAGTGCGCGTTGAGCCAGTTGCTTACCGTGTTCGCGATCGGTGAATTGGCCGGGAAAGTGGTAGTCCTCCAGCACCGGGCGCTGCTCGCTGTCGAGACGGGTTTCGAGTTGCAGGCGAGGTTTTTTAAAGTCGTAATCGCGTCGGGTGACAGCGGTAGTGCGGGTTTCCAGGCGCATGTTGAAGCGCTTGATGGCCGGCGCATCCGCCGCCATTCCGCTGCCGGGCAGGTACAACGTCGGCTCGGGCAGACGAGGGAAAACGGTCTGGTCATCGCCGAACACCAACAAATGCCCGTCGGGGCTGTGCTGGAAGTGGTAGTGAATGCCAATCTCGGCGCACAGCCGCTGGATGAACGCCAGATCGCTTTCGGCGTACTGCACGCAGTACTCGCGAGCCGCGTATTCGCTGCCGAGTTGAAACTCGAAAGCGTCGCGCTGGATGCCATGGTCCTTGAGCACCTGCGCGATGATCGCCGGCACGCTTTTGTGCTGGAAGATCCGCTGATTGATGCGCTGACCGAGGTAGGCCAGTCGCGGTACAAGGCTGATCTGATAGCCCGTCAGACGTTTCCCGGAGTCGCTTTGGCCGACGCGAAAAATCTGACCGTGAATACCGGCACCTTGTGCATCGAAACTCAGAAACGCCTGACGATGCAGCAGACTTTCGAGCTCGATGTCCGGCCGATCGCTGACCAGTTCCAGGTCAAAACGGTAGGGTTGGCTGATGGCTTCCGTGCCCGTGAACTCAAGGACCTTGAGCTCATTCTGGACGCCGTCGAGGGTCAACGTGAAACGCGGTTGATTGGCAGGCGCGAACATCCGATGTGTCTCTGCAGAATGAAGGCGGGCGATTCTGCATGAGCGACAAGGGGTGTTGAGGGAGGGACAATGAAATCAGATTGTTCCTACTTTTAAAGAGATTCGCCCTTCAAGAATCAGTGTGTCTGGCTACAGACATCTCCCTCAAAACCACCACCTACCCCTGTAGGAGCAAGCTTGCTCCTACAGGGATCTGCGACACTTAATCTCAACCGGAAAAAAAACGGCCCGCCTCCAAAAGGAAGCGGGCCGTTTTCATGTGCGGCGAAAGGTCAGAGCCGCAGCTCCCCCATCACTTGTTCAGGCGGAAATCTGCCTCGGCAGCAGCGAAACGCTGCAGCATGCCGTGAGTCGGCGCGCCCAGTTTGCTGACGATGTAGATGGCCAGGCTGGCGAAGATGAAACCAGGGATGATTTCGTACAGACCCAGCAGTTCGAAGTGTTTCCAGACGATCACGGTGATCGCGCCGACCAGGATGCCGGCCAGTGCGCCGTTGCGGGTCATGTCTTTCCAGATCACGGAGATCAGGACGACCGGACCGAACGCAGCACCGAAACCGGCCCAGGCGTAGCTGACCAGACCCAGTACGCGGTTTTCCGGGTTGGCGGCCATCGCGATGGCGATCAGGGCAACCAGCAGCACCATGGCGCGGCCGACCCAGACCAGTTCCACTTGGGAAGCGGATTTACGCAGGAAGGTTTTGTAGAAGTCTTCGGTCAGGGCGCTGGAGCACACCAGCAACTGGCAGCTCAGGGTGCTCATTACGGCAGCCAGAATGGCCGACAGCAAGATACCGGCAATCCAAGGGTTGAAGAGGATTTTCGCCAGTTCGATGAACACACGTTCGTGGTTCTCGCTCACCGGCATTGCCACAGCAGGGTTTGCCGAAAAGTAAGCGATTCCGAAGAAGCCCACCGCCACGGTGCCGCCCAGGCACAGGATCATCCAGGTCATGGAGATGCGACGAGCGTTGGCGATCGACTTGACCGAATCCGCCGCCATGAAACGCGCGAGGATGTGCGGTTGGCCGAAATAACCCAGGCCCCAGCCCATCAGCGAGATGATGCCGATGAAGGTGGTGTTTTTCAGCATGTCGAAGTTGCTTGGGTTTTGCGCTTCGATGGCCAGGAAGGTGGTGTCGACGCCACCGGTCGCCAGCAGCACGATGATCGGCGTCAGCAACAGGGCAAAGATCATCAGCGTGGCTTGTACGGTATCGGTCCAGCTCACGGCCAGGAAACCGCCGACAAAGGTGTAAGCAATCGTCGCCGCAGCGCCGGCCCACAGCGCCGTCTCGTAGGACATGCCAAAGGTGCTTTCGAACAGACGGGCACCGGCGACGATGCCGGAGGCGCAGTAAATGGTGAAGAACACCAGAATCACTACCGCAGAAATGATCCGCAGCAGGCCGCTTTTGTCTTCGAAACGGCTGGAAAAATAATCCGGCAGGGTCAGGGCATCGCCGTTGTGCTCGGTCTGCACGCGCAGACGGCCAGCGACGAACAGCCAGTTCAGGTAAGCACCGATGATCAGGCCAATGGCGATCCAGCTTTCGGACAGACCGGACATGTAGATGGCACCCGGCAGGCCCATCAACAACCAGCCACTCATGTCGGAGGCGCCAGCGGACAAGGCCGTCACGACGCTACCCAGGCTGCGACCGCCCAGAATGTAGTCAGAAAGGTTGTTGGTGGAGCGATAGGCCATGAAGCCGATCAGCACCATTGCTGCGATGTAGATCACAAACGTGATCAGGGTTGGATTGCTTACGCTCATTAAGTGATGCCCTGGCTTTGTTTTTATGTAGCGGCAGTGTGTAAAACCGCTGACAAACGACGACATTTGTTCAGACGATTTCGAGACCTGCGCATTTATGACTGATGTTTCCCCAGGAAAGCCATCAGCCGGCGCACCGGTTTTTCACCTGGTTGCACCTTGGGGCGCGAATCCTATTCAACAACCCAAATGAGGTGCAACCCATTTTTTGAGAATAAGTTGCACCTGATCTGATTTTCGTAAAAAAACGATATTTTTTGCTTCTTTTCAGGGCAGTTACGACGATTAGCTAGAAACAAAAGCACCAAGCCGATGCGGTACATTCGTACCGGAATTTATTTCCTGACGAGCTGCTGATTATTCCGACAAAAAAAGGGTTGCACCCGGTTGCACCTCAACGATTGCACGGCTAATCTTGCCGCCAGCTGATGCCACGCGGTCGTGGCAAACATGAGGATAAAAAAATGGCTACCACCACCCTTGGGGTCAAACTTGACGACCCGACCCGCGAACGCCTCAAGGCTGCCGCGACCTCGATTGATCGCACGCCGCACTGGCTGATCAAGCAGGCAATTTTCAATTACCTGGAAAAACTCGAGGGTGGTGCAACCCTGACCGAACTGAGTGGCTTGATCAGCAAAGACGCTGACGACACCGGTGAGGTCCATGCCGACCACGCGCACCAGTGCTTCCTGGAGTTCGCCGAAAGCATCCTGCCGCAATCGGTGCTGCGTGCTTCGATCACCGCCGCTTACCGTCGTCCTGAGCCGGAAGTGGTGCCAATGCTGATCGAACAGGCTCGCCTGCCGGTCGCCATGGCCGAAGCCACGAATAAGCTCGCCGCCTCGATTGCCGAAAAACTGCGCAATCAGAAAAGCGCCGGTGGCCGTGCCGGCATTGTTCAGGGCCTGTTGCAGGAATTTTCCCTGTCGTCCCAGGAAGGCGTCGCACTGATGTGCCTGGCCGAAGCCCTGCTGCGCATCCCGGACAAAGGTACCCGCGACGCGCTGATCCGCGACAAAATCAGCACCGGCAACTGGCACCCGCACTTGGGCAACAGCCCGTCGCTGTTCGTCAACGCAGCCACTTGGGGCTTGCTGCTGACCGGCAAACTGGTCGCCACGCATAACGAAGCAGGTTTGACTTCGTCCCTGAGCCGCATCATCGGCAAGAGCGGCGAGCCGATGATCCGCAAGGGCGTCGACATGGCCATGCGCCTGATGGGCGAGCAGTTCGTCACCGGCGAAACCATCGCCGAAGCCCTGGCCAATGCGAGCAAGTTCGAAGCCAAAGGTTTCCGCTACTCCTACGACATGCTCGGTGAAGCAGCACTGACTGAGCACGACGCGCAGAAGTACCTCGCGTCGTACGAACAAGCCATTCACTCGATCGGCAAAGCGTCCCACGGTCGCGGGATTTATGAAGGCCCCGGCATTTCCATCAAGCTGTCGGCACTGCACCCGCGTTACAGCCGCGCGCAGTACGAGCGTGTGATGGACGAGTTGTACCCGCGCCTGCTGTCGCTGACCTTGCTGGCCAAGCAGTACGACATCGGTCTGAACATCGACGCCGAAGAAGCCGACCGACTCGAGCTGTCGCTGGATCTGCTGGAGCGCCTGTGCTTCGAGCCGCAACTGACCGGCTGGAACGGCATCGGTTTCGTGATCCAGGCTTACCAGAAGCGTTGCCCGTACGTGATCGATTACGTGATCGACCTGGCTCGTCGCAGCCGTCACCGCCTGATGATCCGTCTGGTGAAAGGCGCGTACTGGGACAGCGAAATCAAGCGCGCCCAGGTCGAAGGCCTGGAAGGCTACCCGGTGTACACCCGCAAGGTGTACACCGACGTTTCCTACATCGCCTGCGCCCGCAAGTTGCTGTCGGTACCGGAAGTTATCTACCCGCAATTCGCCACGCACAACGCCCATACCCTGTCGGCCATCTACCACATCGCCGGTCAGAACTATTACCCCGGCCAGTACGAGTTCCAGTGCCTGCACGGCATGGGTGAACCGCTGTACGAACAGGTTGTAGGCAAAGTTTCCGAAGGCAAGCTGAACCGTCCGTGCCGCGTGTACGCTCCGGTCGGTACTCACGAAACGCTGCTGGCGTACCTGGTACGTCGTCTGCTGGAAAACGGCGCGAACACTTCGTTCGTCAACCGCATTGCCGACCAATCCATTTCGATCCAGGAGCTGGTGGCCGATCCAGTGGCCAGCATCGAGCAGATGGCGACGCTGGAAGGCGGCTTCGGCCTGCCACATCCGCGTATCCCGCTGCCGCGTGACCTGTACGGTGCCGAGCGCGCCAACTCCAGCGGCATCGACATGGCCAACGAACATCGTCTGGCTTCGCTGTCCTGCGCTTTGCTGGCCACCGCTCACAACCACTGGAAAGCCGTGCCGATGCTCGGTTGCGTTTCCAGCACTGAAACACCTGCGCCAGTTTTGAACCCGTCCGATCTGCGTGACGTGGTCGGCCATGTGCAGGAAGCCACCGTCGATGACGTTGATAACGCCATCCAGTGCGCCCTGAATGCCGCGCCGATCTGGCAGGCCACCCCGCCTGCAGAACGCGCCGCGATTCTGGAACGCGCCGCCGATCTGATGGAAGGCGAAATCCAGCCGCTGATGGGCCTGTTGGCCCGCGAAGCCGGCAAGACCTTCGCCAACGCCATCGCCGAAGTGCGTGAAGCCGTGGACTTCCTGCGTTATTACGCGGTGCAGGCTCGCAACGATTTCACCAACGACGCCCACCGCCCATTGGGCCCGGTGGTGTGCATCAGCCCGTGGAACTTCCCGCTGGCGATCTTCAGTGGTCAAGTCGCGGCGGCACTGGCTGCCGGTAACCCGGTATTGGCCAAACCTGCGGAACAAACCCCGCTGGTCGCGGCTCAAGCCGTGCGTTTGCTGCTCGAAGCCGGGATTCCGGAAGGCGTTCTGCAATTGCTGCCGGGCCGTGGCGAAACCGTTGGTGCCGGACTGGTAGGTGACGATCGCGTTAAAGGCGTGATGTTCACCGGTTCCACTGAAGTTGCTCGTCTGCTGCAACGCAACATCGCCGGCCGCCTGGATGCCCAGGGTCGCCCGATCCCACTGATCGCCGAAACCGGTGGCCAGAACGCGATGATCGTCGACTCTTCGGCACTGACCGAACAGGTTGTGATCGACGTGGTTTCGTCGGCTTTCGACAGCGCCGGTCAACGGTGCTCCGCACTGCGCGTCTTGTGCTTGCAGGAAGATTCCGCTGACCGTGTCATCGAAATGCTCAAAGGCGCCATGGCTGAATGCCGCCTCGGCAACCCTGAGCGCCTGTCCGTGGACATCGGCCCGGTGATCGACGCCGAAGCCAAGGCTGGCATCGAGAAGCACATCCAGGGCATGCGCGACAAAGGTCGTAACGTGTACCAGGTGGCCATCGCCAACAGCGAAGAAGTCAAACGCGGCACCTTCGTGATGCCGACCCTGATCGAACTGGAAAGCTTCGACGAGCTGCAACGGGAGATCTTCGGTCCGGTGCTCCACGTGGTTCGCTACAAGCGCAAAGACATCGATCAACTGATCGGTCAGATCAACGCTTCCGGTTATGGCCTGACGCTGGGCGTGCACACGCGCATCGACGAAACCATCGCCAAGGTGATCGACAACGTCAACGCCGGTAACGTCTACGTGAACCGCAACATCGTCGGTGCTGTGGTGGGTGTGCAGCCGTTTGGTGGCGAAGGTTTGTCGGGCACCGGCCCGAAAGCCGGTGGTCCGTTGTACCTGTACCGCCTGCTGTCGACGCGTCCTACCGATGCCATCGAACAATCCTTCGCTCGCGGTGACGCCGTCGTAGCCCCGGACGTTCGTCTGCGCGACGCCATGAGCAAGCCGCTGACCGCCCTGAAAACCTGGGCTGACAGCCACAAGTTTGCCGACCTGAGCACCCTGTGCGTGCAGTTCGCGGCGCAATCGCAAAGCGGGATCACCCGTGTTCTGGCGGGCCCGACCGGCGAGCGCAACAGCTACGCCATCCTGCCGCGCGAACACGTGCTGTGCCTGGCGGAAGTCGAAGGCGATCTGCTGACTCAACTGGCGGCGGTGCTAGCTGTCGGTGGTTCGGCGGTGTGGCCGGAATCCGACCTGACCAAGGCGTTGTTCGCACGTTTGCCGAAGGAAGTTCAGGCACGCATCAAGTTGGTGTCCGACTGGCACAAGGACGACGTGGTGTTTGATGCGGTTCTGCATCATGGCCACTCCGACCAGTTGCGGGCGGTCTGCCAGCAAGTGGCCAAGCGTGCCGGTGCGATTGTCGGTGTGCATGGCTTGTCGCAAGGCGAGACCAACATTGCGCTGGAGCGCCTGGTGATCGAGCGTGCGTTGAGCGTTAACACGGCTGCTGCTGGAGGCAATGCCAGTCTGATGACCATAGGTTAAGCAGCAGCTGCAAGTTATAAGCTGCAAGCTGTAAGTAGAAGCAAACCGCTCTTACTTGCAGCTTGAAGCTTGTAGCTTGTGCCGCCCCATCACCCCCGTCTATCTTCCTTCCCCATTTTTATAAGTCTCCCTAGACTGCGGCATACTTTTTTAAAGGTAGTCCGCCATGTCCGAGACGTTGCTCAGTTCCCGCAATCTGGCTTTCGAGCTGTATGAAGTCCTCGATGCCGAGGGCCTGACTCAGCGTGAGCGTTTCGCCGAGCATAATCGCGAGACCTTCGATGCCGCCATCGGCACCGCCCGCAATATCGCCGAGAAGTTCTTCGCCCCGCACAACCGCAAAGGCGACGAGAACGAGCCGCGTTATGAGGACGGTCAGGCGATTCTGATTCCGGAAGTGAAACCGGCGGTGGATGCGTTCCTCGAAGCCGGCTTCCTCAATGCCGCGCGCAGTTTCGAGGCTGGCGGCATGCAGCTACCTACGCTGTTGTCCCAAGCCTGCTTCGCGCATTTTCAATCAGCCAATGCGGCATCGACTTCGTACCCGTTTTTGACCATGGGCGCGGCAAACCTGATTGAAAGCTTCGGCACCGAGGAGCAGAAACAGCGCTTCCTGCAACCGATGATCGACGGCCGTTTCTTCGGCACCATGGCCCTGACCGAGCCGCATGCCGGCTCGTCGCTGTCGGACATTCGCACCCGCGCCGAGCCTGCGTCCGACGGCACTTATCGGCTCAAGGGCAACAAGATTTTCATCTCCGGCGGTGATCACCCGCTGTCGGAAAACATCGTGCACATGGTGCTCGCCAAACTGCCGGACGCACCGGCCGGGGTAAAGGGCATTTCGCTGTTTATCGTGCCGAAGTTTCTGGTCAACGATGACGGCAGCCTGGGCAAGCGCAACGATGTGTTGCTGGCCGGGTTGTTCCACAAGATGGGCTGGCGCGGCACCACGTCCACCGCACTGAATTTCGGCGATAACGGCGAGTGTGTTGGTTATCTGGTGGGCAAGCCGCACCACGGTTTGAGCTACATGTTCCAGATGATGAACGAGGCGCGGATTGGTGTCGGCATGGGCGCGGTGATGCTCGGTTACGCCGGGTATTTGTATTCGCTGGAATATGCCCGCGAGCGCCCGCAGGGTCGCGTGCCCGACAGCAAGGACCCGAACACCGCGCCGGTGGCGATCATTCAACACGCCGACGTTAAACGCATGTTGCTGACCCAGAAAGCCTACGTCGAAGGTTCGTTCGATCTCGGCCTATACGCGGCGCGATTGTTCGATGACACCACCACACTAGAAACTGAAGCCGAGCGTAAGCAGGCCCATGAGCTGCTGGATTTGCTGACGCCTATCGTCAAATCGTGGCCGTCGGAGTTTTGCCTGAAGGCCAACGAACTGGCGATCCAGATTCTCGGCGGCCACGGCTACACGCGCGAATACCCGGTGGAGCAGTATTACCGTGACAACCGTCTGAACCCGATTCATGAAGGTACGCACGGCATTCAGTCGCTGGACTTGCTGGGGCGCAAGCTGGCGCAGAACGGTGGTGCGGGGCTCAAGCAATTGATCCGACTGATCGCCAATACAGGCGCGCGGGCCGAGGCGCATGAATCCTTGACCGCGCTGCGTGAACCGCTGGAAAAACTGGTGGCACGTTTGCAAACGGTGACCATTGGCCTGCTGATCGATCTCGGTCAAGGCAAGGTCAACAGCAGCCTGGCGAACTCGGCGCTGTACTTGAAAGTGTTCGGGCACACGGTGATTGGCTGGCGCTGGCTGGAGCAGGCGATTCGCGCCGAGGAAGGGTTGGCCAAGGGAAATGCGGCGGATGTGAGCTTCTATAAAGGCAAGCTGCAGGCGGCGCGGTATTTCCTGACGTGGGAAGTGCCGGGTTGCCACCATGAACTTACGATTCTTGAGGCTCGGGATGATGTGTGCCTGGGCATGCAGGATGAGTGGTTCTGATTAAAGTCTTTTAGTGCTGCTGAAATCCATTCGCGAGCAGGCTCGCTCCCACAGTTGATCGCATTTCAACTGTGGG
>NZ_JBFUKU010000006.1:0-65636 GCF_056400685.1 Pseudomonas sp. P5_A12
TTGTTATAGAGCTGGTGGGCGGCTACACCGTTGCCCGCGAGCTGGTACTCAAGGCCATCGAGAATGGCAAGCATGTGGTCACCGCGAACAAGGCACTGATTGCCGTTCACGGTAATGAAATTTTCGCCAAGGCTCGCGAGAAAGGCGTGATTGTGGCGTTCGAAGCGGCTGTGGCCGGCGGCATTCCGGTGATCAAGGCGATCCGTGAAGGCCTGTCCGCCAACCGCATCAACTGGGTCGCCGGGATCATCAACGGCACCGGCAACTTCATCCTCACCGAAATGCGTGAAAAGGGTCGAACCTTCGAAGACGTGCTGGCCGAGGCGCAAGCCCTGGGTTACGCCGAAGCCGATCCGACCTTCGACGTTGAAGGCATCGACGCAGCCCACAAGCTGACGATCCTGGCCTCCATCGCGTTCGGTATCCCGCTGCAATTCGACAAGGCCTACACCGAAGGCATCACCAAGCTGACCACCGCTGACGTGAACTACGCCGAAGCGCTGGGCTACCGCATCAAGCACCTCGGCGTGGCACGCAGCACCGCTGCCGGTATCGAACTGCGCGTACACCCGACGCTGATCCCGGCTGATCGCCTGATCGCCAACGTCAACGGCGTGATGAACGCGGTCATGGTCAACGGCGATGCTGCCGGTTCTACGCTGTTCTACGGCGCAGGTGCTGGCATGGAGCCAACCGCTTCGTCGGTGATCGCCGATCTGGTGGACGTGGTTCGCGCCATGACCTCCGACCCGGAGAACCGCGTACCGCACCTGGCCTTCCAGCCGGACTCGCTGTCGGCCCATCCGATCCTGCCGATCGAAGCCTGCGAAAGCGCTTACTACCTGCGCATTCAGGCCAAGGACCATCCGGGCGTGTTGGCCCAGGTGGCGAGCATCCTGTCGGAGCGTGGCATCAACATCGAGTCGATCATGCAGAAAGAAGTGGAAGAGCATGACGGTCTGGTGCCAATGATCATGCTGACTCACCGTGTGCTGGAACAGCACATGAACGACGCGATCACCGCCCTGGAAGCGTTGGAAGGCGTGGTCGGCCCGGTCGTACGGATCCGCGTCGAGCACCTGAACTAAACAAAAGCAGCGGCAAGCTGCAAGCTCCAAGCGGCAAGTCAAAGGCAGTCTGGCTTTTACTTGCAGCTTGTAGCTTGAGACTTGAAGCTCAAACCAAAGGTTTGCCCCTATGCGTTATATCAGTACCCGCGGCCAGGCACCGGCCCTGAATTTCGAAGATGTCCTGCTGGCCGGTCTCGCCACCGACGGCGGTTTGTACGTCCCGGAAAACCTGCCACGTTTCACCCAGGAAGAAATCGCTTCCTGGGCTGGCCTGCCGTATCACGAGCTGGCCTTCCGGGTGATGCGCCCCTTCGTGACAGGCAGCATTCCCGATGCCGATTTCAAAAAAATTCTCGAAGAAACGTACGGTGTGTTTTCGCACAACGCCGTCGCGCCACTGCGTCAGCTGAACGGTAACGAGTGGGTGCTGGAGCTGTTCCACGGCCCGACCCTGGCCTTCAAGGACTTCGCCCTGCAACTCCTCGGTCGCCTGCTCGACTACGTGCTGGAAAAGCGCGGCGAGCGTGTGGTGATTGTCGGCGCTACTTCCGGTGATACCGGTTCGGCCGCCATCGAAGGCTGCAAGCATTGCGAAAACGTCGACATCTTCATCCTGCACCCGCACAACCGTGTATCCGAAGTGCAGCGTCGGCAGATGACCACCATTTTCGGTGAGAACATCCACAACATCGCCATCGAAGGCAACTTCGATGACTGCCAGGAAATGGTCAAGGCGAGCTTCGCCGATCAGAGCTTCCTCAAAGGCACGCGTCTGGTCGCGGTGAACTCGATCAACTGGGCGCGGATCATGGCCCAGATCGTCTACTACTTCCACGCATCGCTGCAATTGGGTGGCCCGGCGCGTTCGGTATCGTTCTCGGTGCCTACCGGCAATTTCGGCGACATCTTCGCCGGTTACCTGGCGCGCAACATGGGCCTGCCGATCAACCAGTTGATCGTCGCCACCAACCGCAACGACATCCTGCACCGCTTCATGAGCGGCAACCAGTACGTCAAGGAAACGCTGCACGCCACGCTGTCGCCGTCGATGGACATCATGGTGTCGTCGAACTTCGAACGCCTGCTGTTCGACTTGCACGGTCGCAACGGCGCGGCGATTGCCGGGCTGATGGACAGCTTCAAGCAGGGTGGCGGTTTCAGCGTCGAAGAGGAGCGCTGGACCGAAGCCCGCAAATTGTTTGATTCGCTGGCCGTGGACGACGTGCAAACCTGCGAAACCATTGCCGAAGTGTACGAGCAAACCGGCGAGCTGCTGGACCCACACACCGCCATCGGCGTGAAGGCGGCGCGCGAGTGCCGCCGCAGTCTGGATATTCCAATGGTGATCCTCGGCACGGCGCATCCAGTCAAATTCCCGGACGCAGTGGAGAAGGCTGGCGTAGGAAAAGCGCTTGAGCTCCCAGCACATCTTTCTGATTTGTTTGAGAGAGATGAGCGTTGCACCGTGTTGCCAAACGACCTGAAAGCCGTGCAGGCCTTTGTCAGTCAGCATGGCAACCGTGGCAAGCCGCTGTAACCGGTAAAAGCTGTCACATTTTGAAGCCCGTCTCCTGACGGGCTTTCTCATTTCTGCGTGCCACACTTGTCGCGTTTTCACCCATGAGGAAAGGGTGAGTTGATCACGAAGGAAGTGGCAATGTGGTTTTGTAGAGGGTTCAAACCAGCCGTGTGCTGGGTGTTTTTGGTAAGCGCTATCGGCTTGGTTCAAGCGGCGCTTTCAGCACAATTGGCGATTCCCGAGGCAAAGGGCTCTGTCATTGGCGCGATGATCGAGCTGGATGCCCAAGAACAAAAATGGATGGCCGAACACCCCCAGGTTATCGTCGCGTCGACGCAATACCCGCTGTATCTGTTCAAGGATGAGCACGGCCAATGGAGCGGTTTGAACAATGATGTCCTCAACCGCATCAGTGCGATGACGGGGTTGCAGTTTGTCCACGAAGAGTCGTTCTCCAACGCCCAGTTGCTCGAAAGACTGGAGAGTGGCGCGGCGGACATGAGCACGACGCTGGCGATGAACGACGAGCGCAAGACATTCCTGGATTTCAGTCATGCATTCGGTGGGGCGGGGTGGGTGTTAGTCGGGCAGGCGCGGGCGCCTGAGGTCCAGTCTCTGGAGCAACTGATGAAAAGGGTGCTGGTGCTGCCGGCCAGGCACGCGCTGGAGTCGATGATTCGTCGTGACTATCCGTCTATCGAGCTGCGTTCGGTCAAAACGTATGCCGAGGCCCGGGCGCTGGTCGAGAGCGGAGAAGCCTACGCCACCATCGAAAATGAAACCGGCGCGCAGCTCTACCCATCGGCGCAACTCAAGGTGGGGCGTATGGTGGAGGGCAAATGGGAAGCGGACTACCTGACAATACGCAAAGGTCAGCCGCAGTTGCTGAGCATCCTCAACAAGGCGCTGGAGGCGTTTCCGCCTGCCGAGTTGCGCGCCATTCGCTTGAAGTGGCTCAACGGTATCGGTCCGGTGCATGAGCCGACTGGCTGGCAACGTTTCGCCCAATGGGGTTGCTGGGGCGTTTGTATCGTCAGCGTGTTCGGCCTGTTGTCCTTGCTCTGGAATCGACGTCTGGCGGTGTTGATCCAGCAACGTCTGAAGGCCGAGAAAAATCTCAGCGATCAACTGGCCTTCCAGCACGCGTTGATGGACGCGATGCCCGATCCGATGTTTGTGCGTGATCTGGAGGGGCGGATAGTCATGTGCAACAAGAGTTATGAAGAAGGCTTGTCGACCCGTTTCGATCAGGTTCAGGGGCGACAGTTGATCGAACTCGACCTTCTGCCCAAAGCGACCGCCGAACTGCTACATGCCGAATTTATCGCCCAACTTGCCACGCGCAAGCCCCAATTCATTGAACGTCAATTGATATTCCACAATGGCGTCAGGCACGTTTACCAATGGACGGTGCCGTTCTACAGCCCCGACGGCCAATTGCGAGGTTTATTGGGGGGCTGGACCGACAGAAGCCGGCGAAAAGGAGAGTGAAGCCGTTGTTTTCTCCTTGTCATCTTTGCCGTGCATGCTCTACCAACCAGAGGCGCCGACGCGCCTGAACCTGAAATCCAGAACTTTCTTCTCGGGCCAGTGGTCATTTATTGTGAGCAGGCCCCAGGCACTTTGTTTTCGGACTATTGAGTGGTGATCGAGATGGAAAGTATCAGTCTATTGCTCGGTGAGGCGCTGAGCCCCTATCAGGTCACGCTGACCCCGTCGGGCACCCATGGCGAATGTTTGGTGACACTGAAGAATATGGCAGGTGCGATTGTCGTCGAACGGGCCTTCAATCAGGCTCAGTTGACCGACAAGCGCCTGCTGACCGATGTCGTCGACGGATTGCACCGCGACGTGCTCATTGCCGAAGGACGGCTGGAGCCCTGTGTCATCGCGGCGTTGCGCAATGCGGCCCAAGACAAAATCCTGGCCAGCCGAAATTGACGTGACTTTTGAGGGAACCTTCCTGCGCCAAGGTCAGTCAGACCCCGTAACAGCAGGATCAAGCATTGTGCTCCGGTGCTTGTAGCTTGCTGCTACGGGTCTTTATGTAGGCCACGTTTGACCCCGAGTCGTCTCCCCACTTCTCGGGGTTTCTTTTTGCCTGCGATGTGTCATTGCTCGGCTTGATGTTCGAAAAACGCTTTGGTTTCTGCCAGATAATCTTTACGCCTTTCCGGGTCGAGCCAGTCGGCATATAGCTGATCCAGTCGCTCATGAGGCAGGGTGCGCAGTAGCCGATTTATTTCGCTGATTGCCTGTCGGCCCTGGGCTGTATTGGAGCATCCAATGTGCCCGGACAGATATTTGCCCGTCCCCTTGATCGGATAAAACGCCAATTCATCATCGGAAATGTTCTCTTGACGAGCCAGGTAGCGAATTTCTGGCCAGTAGCCCAGCACCACCTGCAATCGACCCAGGCGTTGCATCTGCAACAGACTGCCAAGTGCGTCGTTACCGTAGTGAGGCGTCAGAGCGCCGGCCGGAGCCTGTTTCAGCAATGTATCGAGGACTTGTCCGTAACTGCGCTCGGCCACCACACCGACTTTCTGTCGACTGTTGGCCAGCAGCGCCGCCAGATCGACTTCACCGTCGCTCAGAAAAGGTTCCAGCACCGATCGATCTTCCTTGCGAACGACAAGGCCATTGCTCACGGCGCGAAAGGCTGGAATCGAAAACGCAATCCACTGTTCCCGCTCCTTGGTCCAGACCAGCGAGGGATCGCACGTAAACGACGGTTCGTGAAGCATTTGCATGCCACGGGCGCGGTTCACCCGCATCAGGGTGTGCTCGTATTGCGGCATGCCGGCGATCAACAGCGGTAGCATCTGATCGATGATCCCCTGACCTTTTTTCGGGCCCTCGAAGATCATCGTGGGAGGTAGGTCGCGCAACAACCAGATCAACGTCTCTTTGGGTTGCGCCGAGACAGGCAGTGCCAACCCGGCCAAAAACCAGAAAGCCGCCATTGCACACCCGTTGCGGGGAGCGTGGATGGCTGATGAAAGCAGGCGCTTCAGCTTAGATGGCCCCGTCTTCACGCAGCTTTGCGATCTGTGCGTTGTCGTAACCAAGATCGTGCAGAACCTGCGCATTGTGTTCGCCCAATTGCGGCCCGACCCATTCCGAACTGCCAGGTGTCTCTGAGAGCTTCGGCACAATGCCCGGCATTTTGAAGTTCTTGCCATCCGGAAGCTTAGCCTGCAGGAACATTTCCCGGGCGAGGTACTGCGGATCGCTGAACATGTCTTCAGCACTGAAGATCCGGCTGGCCGGAACGTCGGCCTGATTCAGCCGTTCGATGACCGTATCCAGCGGCAGCGAGTTGACCCAGCGGTCGATCACTCCATAGATCTCGTCGCGGCGGCTGTCACGCCCGTCGTTGCTGGCCAGCACCGGGTCATTGGCCAGGTCTTCGCGGCCGATGATCAGCATGAACCGTTTGAAAATCGCATCGCCATTGGCGCCGATTTGTACGTGTTTGCCGTCGGCGCTGGTGTGGATCGAGGAGGGCGTAATACCCGGCATGATGTTGCCGGTGCGTTCGCGAATGAAACCAAACACATCGAATTCCGGCACCATGCTTTCCATCATCGCGAAGATCGCTTCGTACAGCGCCACGTCGACCACTTGGCCGAGGCCGCCGTTCACTTCGCGATGACGCAGGGCCATCAGCGCGCCGATTACGCCCCAGAGCGCTGCAATCGAGTCGCCGATGGAAATCCCGGTGCGCACCGGTGGCCGGTCCTCAAACCCGGTGATGTAGCGCAGGCCGCCCATGGATTCACCGACTGCGCCAAAACCTGGCTGGTCTTTCATCGGCCCGGTCTGACCGAAACCGGAGAGGCGCACCATCACCAGTTTCGGGTTCAGCGCATGCAACACTTCCCAGCCCAGGCCGAGCTTTTCCAGGACGCCAGGGCGAAAGTTCTCGATCAGGATGTCCGCTTCACTGAGCAGCTTTTTCAGTATCGCCAGACCGTCGGGGTGTTTCAGGTTCAGGGTCAGGGACTTTTTGTTGCGCGCCTGAACGAACCACCACAGCGAGGTGCCTTCGTACAGCTTTCGCCATTTGCGCAACGGATCGCCGCCGTCGGGGGATTCGATCTTGATCACATCGGCGCCAAACTCGCCGCAAATGCGCGAGGCGAACGGCCCGGCGATCAGCGTACCCAATTCGATGACTTTCAGACCTGAGAGCGGTTTTCCGGTGAGCGGCATGCGGGATCCTGTAGGGCAAAGACTGAGCAGATGCAGAGTTTTAACATAGCCGAACGTCAGACGAGCAAGCAGAATTGCCTTCAGTTCGATGATTGCCTACAGCATCGGTTAGACTTGCTGCCTTTCCTCGTATCAAGAAGCCCGTTCATGGCCCAGCCGTCCACGACCTACAAGTTTGAACTGAACCTCACCGACCTCGATCGCAGCATCTACGAGACCGTGAAGCAGACCATCGCCCGTCACCCTTCGGAAACCGAAGAGCGCATGACCGTACGGCTGCTGGCCTACGCCTTCTGGTACAACGAGCAGCTGTCATTCGGCCGTGGTCTGTCGGACGTGGACGAACCCGCCCTGTGGGAAAAGAGCCTGGACGACCGCGTCCTGCACTGGATTGAAGTCGGCCAGCCAGACGCCGATCGCCTGACCTGGTGCTCGCGTCGCACCGAACGCACCAGCCTGCTGGCTTACGGCAGCTTGCGCGTCTGGGAAACCAAAGTGATCCCGGCCATCAAAAACCTGAAGAACGTGCACATCGCTGCCGTGCCGCAGGAAGTCCTGGAAACCCTGGCCAAAGACATGCCGCGGGTGATCAAGTGGGACGTGATGATCAGCGAAGGGACGATTTTCGTCACCGACGACCGTGGTCAGCACGAAGTCCAGTTGCAATGGTTGAGCGGCGAACGCGGCTGATTATTCGCTGCGGGCCCGTTTCACCCGGTTTTATCCTACGTATTCAAGAGAAGCACCTTTCACCCCATGCGCATCGAACCTCGCCTGTTGCCCGACACCCTGCCATTTCTCGGTGATCTGCCACCGCTGCTGACCCGCCTGTACGCGGCGCGGGGCGTGTTGACCGAGGCTGAACTGGACAAGAGCCTGGCGCGGCTGATTCCATTTCAGCAGCTCAAGGGCATTGATGCCGCCGTGGATTTGCTGGTGACGGCGTTGCAGCAGCGGCAACGGATTTTGATTGTCGGCGACTTTGACGCCGATGGTGCGACGGCCAGTACCGTGGGCGTGTTGGGATTGCGCCTGTTGGGCGCGGCTCACGTCGACTATCTGGTGCCGAACCGGTTTGAGTACGGCTACGGCCTGACGCCGGAAATCGTCGAAGTGGCGTTGACTCGCACGCCGCAATTACTGATCACCGTGGACAACGGTATTTCCAGTGTCGAAGGCGTGGCAGCGGCCAAGAAAGCGGGCCTCAACGTGCTGGTCACCGACCACCACCTGCCTGGCGATGAACTGCCGCTGGCCGATGCCATCGTCAATCCGAACCAGCCAGGGTGCGAATTTCCGAGTAAGGCACTGGCCGGCGTCGGCGTTATTTTCTATGTGCTGATGGCCCTGCGCGCCCGCTTGCGCAGCCTCGGCTGGTACGAGAGCAAGGCGCAGCCGAACATTGGCGAATTGCTGGACCTGGTGGCGCTGGGCAGTGTGGCTGACGTGGTGCCGCTGGATGCGAACAACCGGATTCTGGTGCACCAGGGCCTTGAGCGAATTCGCGCCGGACGTGCCCGGCCGGGCATCAAGGCAATCCTTGAGGTGGCCAAGCGTGATCATGCCCGCATCACTTCCACGGATTTGGGCTTCATTGTCGGCCCGCGCCTGAACGCGGCAGGTCGCCTGGACGACATGAGCCTGGGCATCGAGTGTCTGCTCACTGAAGACGCGGCTCTGGCGAGGGAAATGGCCGTGCAACTCGACGGCATGAACCAGGACCGCAAATCCATCGAACAGGGCATGCAGCGTGAAGCGCTGGCGCAACTGAAGGATTTGCCGGTCGAGTCGATGCCATTCGGTTTGTGCCTGTTTGATCCCGAGTGGCACCAGGGTGTCATCGGCATCCTCGCTTCGCGTATGAAAGAGCGCTATTTCCGGCCGACCATCGCCTTCGCCGATGCCGGCGATGGCTTGCTCAAGGGCTCGGGACGTTCGGTTCAGGGGTTCCACATTCGTGACGCATTGAGCGTGGTGGCGGCGCAGCATCCAAATCTGATCAGCAAATACGGTGGCCATGCCATGGCGGCTGGCCTGACACTGCCGGAAGCGAATTTTCCGATGTTCGCCGAGGCCTTCGACGCTGAAGTGCGCCGGCAATTGCGCGAAGAAGACCTGACCGGACGCCTGCTGTCGGACGGCACGCTGGCGGTCGAAGAGTTTCACCTGGAACTGGCCCGCGCCCTGCGTCATGCCGGTCCTTGGGGACAGCACTTCCCGGAACCGTTGTTCCATGGCGTGTTCCAGTTGGTGGAGCAGCGTGTCGTCGGCGAACGCCACCTGAAAGTCGTGCTGAAAAGCGAATGCGGCTCGGTAAAACTGGACGGTATCGCCTTCGGCATCGACCGCGAAATCTGGCCGAACCCGACCATTAAGTGGGTGGAACTGGCCTACAAACTCGACCTCAACGAGTTTCGCGGTAACGAGACTGTGCAGCTGATGATTGCCCACATCGAACCGCGATAGCGATCTCCCTGACGCCAAATATCCCCGGAACCCTCCCTCATCTCTCCGATGTCGACTAGGCTCTAATCACTGCTTGATTATCCTTGTGACGTCTTGTCGAATTTTTTGCCCGCGGGGGCGGGTGCTGCGCCTTTTTCCTGTCACTCGTCGACTTTTCAAACAGAACCCTGGAGCCTGCCCACTGATACGAGAGGTGACCCATGAGTCTGCTGCTTGAACCCTATACCTTGCGTCAATTGACCCTTCTCAACCGTATCGCAGTATCCCCGATGTGCCAGTATTCCAGCGTCGATGGGCTGGCCAATGACTGGCACCTCGTTCACCTTGGCAGTCGCGCGGTCGGCGGCGCCGGCCTGGTGTTTACCGAAGCCACGGCAGTCACCGCCGACGGGCGCATCACCGCCCAGGACCTCGGCCTGTGGAACGACGAACAGATTGACCCCCTGCAACGCATTACGCGCTTTATCGCCGCTCAGGGCGCTGTAGCCGGCATCCAGTTGGCGCACGCCGGGCGCAAGGCCAGCACCCATCGGCCGTGGCTCGGCAAACATGGCAGCGTTAAACCCGAAGACGGCGGCTGGGTGCCGGTGGGGCCGTCGACGATTGCCTTTGACCCGCAGCACACCCACCCACGACAACTCGATGAAAGCGAAATCGCCGAGGTGGTTCAGGCCTTTGTAGACTCGGCCAAGCGCGCACTGACGGCCGGTTTCAAAGTGGTCGAAATACACGCCGCCCACGGTTACCTGCTGCATCAATTTCTGTCGCCCCTGAGCAATCAGCGGCGCGATCAATATGGCGGTTCGTTCGAGAATCGTATTCGGCTGGTGCTGCAAGTCACCGAAGCGGTACGTGCGGTGTGGCCTGAAGAGCTGCCGCTGTTTGTGCGGGTGTCGGCCACCGATTGGGTGGAGGACGGCTGGAACCCGGATGAAACCGTGGAGCTGGCGCGACGCCTCCAAGCGTTGGGCGTTGACCTGATCGACGTTTCGTCAGGCGGTACGGCGGCCAATGCCGAAATCCCCACAGGCCCCGGTTATCAAACCCGCTTCGCCGAGCGCGTGCGCAAGGAGTCGGGCATTGCCACTGGCACGGTCGGCATGATTACCGAGCCGGCCCAGGCCGAGCATATCTTGCGCACGTGCCAGGCAGACATCATTTTCCTGGCGCGAGAACTGTTGCGTGATCCGTATTGGCCGCTGCATGCCGATGATGATCTGGGCGGGCGCAAGGCGATCTGGCCCGCGCAGTACCAACGGGCGACGCACCGGGAGCAGCCGATACATGAGTCGGATTTGCGTGACTGAGTGAGGCGGTGAAAACAAAAAGCCCCGATCGTTGTGATTGGGGCTTTTGTGATTTTTGGCGGGGATTTTTGTAATACTGGACCGGCCCCATCGCCAGCAGGCTAGCTCCCACAGTTGATCTTTGTCATACACAAAATCTGTGTCTGATGGATATCCACTGTGGGAGCTAGCCTGCTGGCGATGAGGCCAGTCCAGACACCCAATGCCTGTCAGGTGTACTTACGCTTATCCGGCGCCGGCGGAAAATACTGATACAACCAGGTCTCACTCAACGTCCGGTCATTGGTACGAATGAACAACCGCAGCTCCACCGGCTCCACGCTGTCATTGGTCGGGAACCAGTCGAAGGTAATGCGATAGCCCTTGATGTCATCCAGCACTAGCACATTGAAGTCCTTCACCTCTCCGTTCGAGCACGTCACCACCGGCTCAATCCCGGCGCCTTCCGGCAAGCGATCCAGACCGCCCCCGGTGAAGTCCACCGCAAAGCGCCGTGCCCAGACTTGCGGGTAGTGCTCGCCCGGCGCCCAGCCCTCGGTGAAGCCACCCATGCCTGAACGCGTAGCATTGACCCGCGCCAGCGGCGTACCGACCGGTGGCAGCGCGCTCCAGTAGAGCTTGTAGCCGTAATTCAGGGAATCCCCGGCCGCGACCGGTTTTTTCGGGGTCCAGAACGCGACGATGTTATCCAGCGTCTCGCCGGTTGTAGGAATTTCCAGCAGGTCGATAGAGCCTTCGCCCCACGCGGTTGTAGGTTCGACCCACAGGCTCGGGCGCTTGCTGTACCAGTCGACAGTGTCTTGATAGCTGGCGAACTCATGGTCGGTCTGTACCAGGCCGAAACCCTTCGGATCGGTGTCGGCGAAGGCATTGAATTGCAGTGTCGCCGGGTTGTTCAGCGGGCGGCAGATCCACTCGCCATTACCGCGCCACATCGCCAGACGATCCGAGTCGTGGATCTGCGGGTGAATGGTGTCGCACATGCGACGCTCATGGGTACCGCAGCTGAACATGCTGGTCATCGGCGCGATGCCCAATTGCTCGATGGCAGTACGCGCGTTGATATGGGCATCGACACCCATGACAACCTGGTTGGCCTGGCAATCGATGTCGAAACGGTAAGCACCGGTGGCACTCGGCGAATCCAGCAGGGCATAGACCACAAAGCGGGTGCTGTCCTTGTCCGGGGTCTCGAACCAGAACTTGGTGAAGTCCGGAAACTCCTCGCGCTTCTTGGCGTACGTATCAATCACCAGCCCGCGCGCCGACAGCCCGTACTGCCCGGTGTTATCCACCGCACGGAAGTAACTTGCACCCAGGAAGGACAATACATCGTGGCGGTCCAGCTCAGGGGCCTTGAACAATTTGAACCCGGAAAACCCCAGGTCGCCCGTGAGCTGCTTGGTGTCGACGGTGGTTTTTTCATAGTTGAACAGGGAAGGGCGGAAATGCACCTCCCGCGCCTGGCGGGTCTTGGGGTCAACGCTGTACATGCGCACCGGCTGCTTGAACCCCATGCCGACGTGGAAAAACTGCACGTCCAGCTGACCGTTCAAATCCTTCCACAGCGAGTGATTCGCGTCGTAGCGGATCGCGTTGAAGTTTTGCGGCGTCATGGTCGCCAGCGTCGGCGGCAGCACCTGCTTGGTGTCCTGATAGCGGTTGCCGGCGAGTTGCTTGGCCTGAATTTTCAGCGCTTCAAAATCGAACGCCTGGGCCTCGCCATCCGCCGTACCGCTGCCCGCCCAGGCACGGGCGGCCAGCAGTCCGGTGGCCGACAAACCGGTGTAGGCCGCGATAGCCATGGACGCTTTGAGCAAATTCCTGCGATGCATAAGTACAACCTGTCGTGAGCAATCCCGCGCCGTTCCTGGCACGTACTGGATCAGAAATAACGGTTCGGACATGCCTTCGACCAAACGCAACGGACTTTAAACAGATGCCAAATAGCTTAAACCGTTCGGTTGCAGACAAAAATTGATGGATAGCACTTTGACAGTTTGGCAATGAAACAAGAAATGTCGGTTAACAATTCCCACAGTACTTTCTGATTTATAGGGCATTTCTGCTTTTTTTGACTAATTACTCTAAAAACCGCTTTTCAGCGCCGGGAATGTTCCTATTCTGTGCTCATGACCGGCTTCTGCCCTTAAGGCCGGCGACAAACAAAAAGGAGAGGGCGATGCGGTTTTTGAAGTTTTCTCGAACATATAAAAGGACATCGTCGATGACGAAAGTACAAGGCATCACCGAAATGTTAGGCCTCTTCCCATGCCTGGCAAGCGGCCGTCGAAGGCGCCGGCTCAACCCGGACGAAATGAAGTTGTTGGAAAGGTATCGAGAGCTGTCGGAGAGTGACCGGATTGCGATGCGGTATCTGGTGGATGCGATGCGGACTGTTTCGCGGTTTTGATGGTTGGACATTGAGTCTTGTTGGAAAGCAAAGGGGCGGACGGTAAAGTCCGCCCCTTTTTCATTTTTTCACCCTGCCTTCAACTGCAAGTGCCCACGATTGTGAATGGTCGTTGTGCTTGCATCAGGTCAGGCATGTCCCGCCATTTGATCCAGGCTTGATGCTGCCAATGCAGAAGCGGTACGGAGATTCCGGCCCACTGCAATGAACTCAGGCTTGGAATGTTATCCACAGCCGCTTTCGACTCACGCAGCGTAGGTATGACTTCGTTGCTTAGCCATTGGCGCAAGTTTCGGTTTTCAGGAACGAAATGGTGGACCAGCAGGGCGTACATCCCTGATTCGCTGACCATCAACGATTCGATGGTTTTGCCGTTTCTCAGCAACCAGACCTGTTGGCGCTGATCGGGGTCAAGCTTCAGGGTAAGGCGTTGATCCAGAGTGCGGCCCATCAGGCGACCGAGGTCCTGGACGCAGAACCAGGCTTGATTGGCGTGCATGAAAGCGTGAAGAAAGCGGTTGTGGCGGGTGAAGACGGTTGGGGTGAAATGAGGATGGATTTCGGACGGATTTAGCGTGTGTTCAAGCATCTTTCGACTCCAAGTTGAAAAGGGAGCCGCCACTCGGAGGAGCGCGGTTGCGCCATGTTGATGATGTACCGGTTTCGACCCCGGGTCGCTGACTTGGCGGCAACGAGGTGAAGCCTATCGTTCAGGCGCTCGCGTCGCCAAGTCTGTTCTGACGCCGCATGTTGTAGGAATTGGTGCTTTGACCGGAAGGTTCGATCTGTAGGAATTTCCTGTTTTTGCATGAGAGTCAGCGCCACGCGGCGTTCGACTGGAATCTCTGTTTTTCATTGCCTATGGTCAAAAAGCGCCAAGGAAATTTCGGTGCTTAACGGACAGGCTTAAAAATGGAGAATGCCTTGAAAGTATCCCTCAAACAGATAAATGGTCCTTGGGACCTGGGATGGGTGCTGGACAAGCACATGATAAGTAGTACCTTTCTTGGGGAAGATGAGCACGGAAATCCACGCTTCGATAACCACCGTACCGAGGTAGGACAGGCCACCTATCAGCTCAAATACCAGAAGGATTGGAGTCAGGTGAGCCCTCTTGCACAAGCCGTAGCTACGAATGTTTTACCTAAGCTTGCTCAAGTAGGGTTCGTAGTCCCTATGCCGGCTTCGAATGTACGTGTACGACAACCCGTTACTGAGGTTGCCGTGGAGTTAGGACGAATATTAGGAAAGCCTGTATTCTCAGATTTACTCCGAAAGGCCGCTACGGGACACTCACTTAAAGATTTGCATTCCAAGGCTGAAAAAATTGCTGCTATTGGAGCTAGCTTCAGTGTGAATGATGAAATTACCAATACAGGCTGTTGGAACGTTTTGGTCGTTGATGATTTGTTTGACAGTGGGGCTTCAATGGATGCTGCCTGTGCTGCTTTACGCAAATATCCAAAAGTGGGAAAAATTTACGTCACGGCATTAACTTGGAAATGAGATAGATGACAACTGTATTTATTGCGGGCTCTATTAATATCAAGCACCTTGATCCGAAGGTTAAAGAGCGTATCAATAATATTGTTGATTCAGAGTTTGATGTCGTGGTTGGCGACGCAGGCGGAGCCGATACATCTATTCAAGAGTATCTGTTAAGCCTGTCTCGATCTAAAACTACTATTTATTGCAGTGGCGTGGTGCCGCGAAATAATCTTGGAGAATGGCCAGCTAGAACGGTGGAAACCAAGCACTCCAAAGGGTCGCGAGCTTTTTTTACGGCGAAGGATGTTGTCATGGCCGAAGCCGCGGATTACGGCCTGATGATATGGGATGCCAAAAGTACTGGAACATTGAGTAACGTTATTGAGCTGTTGTCTAGAAAGAAAAAATCGCTCGTTTTCGTTAATAAGGAAAAAGCATTTAAGGTGGTAGGGGATGTGAGTCAGCTTGAGGAACTTGTTGCGTTTATGTCAGATTACGCTAGACAAAAGGCAGATGAGAAAATCAAGCTTTTCGATCGCATTTCTTTGCTGAAGCACGATCAAACAGAGCTGTTGCTTTGATGGTTTTCTCTTCAGTCAATAGCTGTCACTAACCCCCTTTCTCCTGGAGTGTGAGAAAGGGGATATTTCAGCGTCGGCACCACTAACGATGTCGAGTGGGCAAAAAACCTTTACCGACTAACCTTACACGCATCCCCTGCAGGCGCCGTGCCATGGTCATACGGCTTGGCAATCCACATGTACAACAACCCCAAACCAATCACGATCGCAGTGCTCAACACCATGGCGTAGTTGATGTACCACGCCGCATCCGGCGTACGTGGCCAGGCCATGTTGATGATTGCGCCGACACCGTAGACCAGCGCGCCGATGTTCACCAGCCAGCCCCATGCACCGAGGGTGAATTTGCCGCTCGGTTTCCAGCCTTTCATCCGTGCATAAAGTGCCCCGAGGACGATCATCTGGAAGGCCAGGTAGATGCCGATCGCCGCGAAGCTGACGATGGTTGCGACGGCGTCTTGCAGGAAGAAGCCGAGGATGATGATCAGCGCCGGCAGGATGCCCGACACGAACAGCGCAGCAACCGGCACCTGAGTGGTTGGCGAGATCTTCTTCAGCAGTGAACTGCCGATGACCATTTCGTCACGCGCGTAGGAATACAGCAGACGACTCGCCGCCGCTTGCAGGCTGATGACGCAGGAGATGAAGGAAATCATGACCACGCCCATCACCACTTTCGAACCGACCGGGCCGAAGGCGTTGTTGAGGATGGTGGTGACCGGGTCCTTGTCGGTGCCGTTGATCACGGCTTGCATGTCCGGCACCGCGAGGATCAGCGCCAGGCAGGCGAACATCGCTGCGACGCCGCCGATGTAGATGGTCATGCGCATGGCTACCGGGATTTTCTTGCTCGGGTTCGGGGTTTCTTCGGCCACATCGCCGCAGGCCTCGAAGCCGTAGTACAGGAACATCCCCGCCAGCGAAGCCGTGAGGAAGGCTGGCAGGTACGAGCCGTCTATGCTGATGTCGAAGGTGTTGAACAACACGCTGAGCGGTTGGTGACGCTCGAAGACCAGCAGGTAAACGCCGACGATCACCGCGCCGATCAATTCACACAGGAAGCCGAACATGGCGATGCGCGCCAGCATCTTGGTGCCGCTGAGGTTGACCAGGGTGGCGAACAGCGTCAGGAACAGGGCGATGATGATGTTGGTGTTGCCGCTCGGTTCGAAGCCCATCATGGCGGCCAGGTACGGGCCGGCGCCGACGGCAACAGCCGCGATGGTCACGCACAAGGCGATGGAGTAGATCCAGCCGACCATCCACGCCCAGCGTTTACCCACCAAGCGGCGGGCCCACGGGTAGACGCCACCGGAAATCGGAAATTGCGAAACCACTTCACCGAAGATCAGGCACACCAGCAACTGGCCGCAACCGACCAACAAATAAGCCCAGAACATAGGTGGCCCGCCTGCGGCGAGGCACAGGCCGAAGAGGGTATAAACCCCTACGACCGGGGAGAGATAGGTGAAGCCCAGGGCGAAGTTTTCCCACAGACTCATGCTGCGATTGAAGTTCGACGTGTAACCCAGCTTGCGTAACTGCTCGGTGTCGCTGTCGGCGACGGCTGCAGCGAGTTCGGGTGTTGTACTCATAGTGTGTCAGCTCCGGAAAATCGGCAGATTTCGGATGTCCGAAACCGTGGCGGGGCCGTGAAGGCGCTGCCAGGATCGGTGGTTATTGTTTTGTTTTCTTTGGGGTGGAACCTGGGTGGTGCTAAGTGCCGGTTTCGACCTTGAAACCGAGGTGACACATTCGCGGCGGTGCGGCGATCCGACAAGCCCGGCTCCTACAGGTTTTGTGGCGTGCCCCAATCATGCGAACGACATCAATCCTGTAGGAGCTGGCTTGCCAGCGAAGCTTTTAATGCTTGAACATCACATGCCGAACGACGGTGTAGTCCTCCAGCCCGTACATCGACATGTCTTTGCCGTAGCCGGACAATTTCTGACCGCCGTGCGGCATTTCGCTGACGAGCATGAAGTGCGTATTCACCCACGTGCAGCCGTAATGCAGCCGCGCGGACAGGCGATGCGCGCGACCGACGTCCGAGGTCCAGACCGACGACGCCAAGCCGTAGTCCGAGTCGTTGGCCCAGCCCAGCACCTGCGCTTCGTCGGTGAACTTCGTGACGGAAACCACCGGCCCGAACACCTCGCGGCGAACGATTTCGTCATCTTGCTGAGCGTCGGCCAATACAGTCGGCTCGAAGAAGTAACCATTGCCGTCCACGGCCTTGCCACCGGTGACCAAGCGAATGTGCGGTTGCGCGATGGCGCGCTCGACAAACCCGGCCACCCGGTCGCGGTGCTGCGCGGTGATCAGCGGCCCCAGTTCGGTCGACGGATCATCCTGCATGCCGTACTTGATGCTGCTGACCGCTTCGCCGAGTTTTTCGACGAATTTTTCGTAGATACCGGCCTGTGCATAGATGCGGCACGCGGCGGTGCAATCCTGGCCGGCGTTGTAGAAGCCGAAGGTACGAATGCCTTCTACGGCGGCGTCGATGTCGGCATCCTCGAAGATGATCACCGGGGCTTTGCCACCCAGTTCCATGTGCATGCGTTTGACGCTGTCGGCGGTGCTGGAAATGATGTTGGAACCGGTGGCAATCGATCCGGTCAGCGACACCATGCGTACTTTCGGATGCGTCACCAATGGGCTGCCAACGCTAGGACCACGGCCAAACACCAGGTTAAGCACACCGGCCGGGAAGATTTCCGAAGCCAGTTGCGCCAGGCGCAGGGCGGTCAGCGGGGTTTGTTCCGACGGCTTGAGCACCACGGTATTACCGGCGGCCAGGGCCGGGGCGATTTTCCAGGCGACCATCATCAGCGGGTAGTTCCACGGCGCGATGGAGGCGATCACGCCGACCGGGTCGCGGCGGATCATCGAGGTGTGGCCGGGCAGGTATTCACCACCCGCCGAACCGCTCATGCAGCGGCTGGCGCCAGCGAAGAAACGGAACACGTCGGCAATCGCCGGGATCTCGTCGTTCAGCGCGGAGCTGTAGGGTTTGCCGCAGTTGTCCGACTCCAGTTTAGCCAGCTCTTCGCCATGGGCTTCGATGGCGTCGGCGAGTTTGAGCAGCAGCAGCGAGCGTTCTTTCGGCGGGGTTTGCGACCAGCCTTCGAAGGCGGCATCGGCAGCACGTACGGCGGCATCGACCTGAGCTTCGCTGGCTTCGTTGATTTCCACCAACACGCTACCGAGGGCCGGGTTGAACACCGGTTGGGCGGGGCCTTCGCCGTCAATCAGTTGGCCGTTGATCAAGAGTTTGGTTTGCATGGCATTGTCCTCTTCGGATCTGTTGTTGTTCTCTGTGGAAACCGGTTCCTTGTAGGAGCTGGCTTGCCAGCGAAGGGGGCAACATATTCAACAACGATGTTGGCTGATCCACCGCATTCGCTGGCAAGCCAGCTCCTACACAAGCCCATTTCCACAGTAAGAAAGGGTTGTCAGTTATTTCCCGCCACTACCCGCCACACTCTCTCCACCCCGGGTCAGGTAATAGGCGCCAAGGATCGGCAGCATGGTCACGATCATCACCAGCATCGCCACGACGTTGGTCACCGGCACGTCCCGTGGGCGGCTGAGCTGGTTGAGCAGCCACAGTGGCAGGGTGCGTTCATGGCCGGCGGTGAAGGTGGTGACGATGATTTCGTCGAACGACAGGGCAAACGCGAGCATGCCGCCGGCCAGCAACGCCGAGCCGAGGTTCGGCAGGACGATGTAGCGGAAGGTCTGCCAGCCATCGGCGCCGAGGTCCATGGACGCTTCAATCAGACTGTGCGAGGTGCGACGCAAACGGGCGATGACGTTGTTGTAGACGATCACCACACAGAAGGTCGCGTGGCCGACGATGATGGTGAACATCCCCGGCTCGACCCCCAATGTCTTGAAGGTCGCCAGCAACGCGATCCCAGTGATGATCCCCGGCAACGCAATCGGCAGGATCAGCATCAACGAGATGCCTTGCTTGCCGAAGAAGTCCCGACGGTACAGCGCCGCCGAGGCGAGCGTGCCAAGGACCATGGCAATCAAGGTTGCAACGGAGGCGATCTGCAGCGAGAGCTTGATCGCTTCCAGCACGTCCGGCCGCGAGAACGCTACACCGATCCACTTCAGGGTGAATCCCTTGGGCGGAAAGCTGAACGCCGCGTCTTCGGTGTTGAAGGCGTACAGGAAAATGATCAGGATCGGGAAGTGCAGAAACACCAACCCGCCCCAGGCTGCGATTTTCAGACCCAATGAAGCCTTGTCAGAGTGCATCGAAGGCCCCCAGTCGTTTGACGATAGTCAGGTAGAAGGCGATCAACACAATCGGCACCAGCGTGAAGGCCGCGGCCATCGGCATGTTGCCGATCGCACCTTGCTGGGCGTACACCATGCTGCCGACGAAGTAGCCCGGCGGGCCCACCAGTTGCGGCACGATGAAGTCGCCCAGAGTCAGGGAAAAGGTGAAGATCGAACCCGCCGCGATGCCCGGAATCGACAACGGCAGAATCACTTGCATAAAGGTCTGGCGCGGCTTGGCACCGAGGTCGGCCGAGGCTTGCAACAAGGACGGCGGCAGACGTTCCAGCGATGCCTGAATCGGCAGGATCATGAACGGCAGCCAGATGTAGACGAACACCATGAAACGGCCCAGATGTGAGGTCGACAAAGTGCTGCCGCCCACGCCCGGAATGCCCAGCACAAACTGCAAAACCGGCTCCAGTCCCAAGTGCTGAACGAACCACTGCGCGACGCCGCCCTTGGCCAGCAGCAAGGTCCAGGCATACGCCTTGACGATGTAGCTGGCCCACATCGGCATCATCACCGCGATGTAGAAAAACGCCTTGGTCTTGCCGGTGGTGTAGCGCGCCATGTAGTAGGCAATCGGGAACGCGACGATGGCACTGGCGATGGACACGACCACGGCCATGCTCAAGGTGCGCAGGATGATGTCGAAGTTCGACGGCTGGAACAGTGCAGCAAAGTTGGCCAGGGTCAGGTCAGGCGTGACCGCCATGGTGAAGTCATCGAAGGTGTAGAAACCTTGCCACAGCAGCACCAGCAACGAGCCGAGGTAGATCGCGCCGAACCATAGCAGCGGTGGTACCAGCAGCATCGACAGGTACAGGTTCGGCCGGCGATACAGCAAGTTGGAAAACCTGCGCAACGGCGAACTGCTGGCCGGGGTTTGAGGGAGAGCCACGGTGTTCATCTCATACCCCGCCGACAACGGTGTCGTGCAGCGGGATCATCGCTTCCCGTGCCCAGCGCGCGCTGATGCGTTGCCCGGTCTGGTGCTTGGCGCTGATATCCAGCCATTGATTGTTGGCCTGGCTGATGTTCAGGGTCTGGCCGTTTTCCAGCTTCATCTCGTAGCGCGTGGCGCTGCCCTGGTACTGGATGTCATGCAGCAAACCGCTGACTTCGATCTCGTGACTGGCCAGCGGACCTTCGGCGAATCGCACGTGTTCCGGCCGAATCGAAAACGGTTGTGGATTGCCGCTCAGCTGCTTGGCCAGATCACCGCGAATCACATTGGAGGTGCCGACGAATTCCGCGACAAATGTGGTCGCCGGTTTCATGTAGAGGTTGCGCGGCGTGTCGACCTGCTCGATGCGCCCCTTGTTGAACACAGCCACGCGGTCAGACATCGACAGCGCTTCGGTCTGGTCGTGGGTGACGAAGATGAAGGTAATGCCGAGCTGGCGTTGCAGCTTCTTCAGCTCGCTTTGCATTTGCTCGCGCAGCTTCAAGTCGAGCGCGCCCAACGGCTCGTCGAGCAGCAACACGCGCGGGCGATTGACCAAGGCGCGGGCCAGGGCCACACGCTGGCGCTGACCGCCGGACAGTTGCACCGGTTTGCGCTCGCCGTAACCGCCGAGGGCGACCATGTCGAGGGCTTCTTCGGCGCGTTTCTGGCGTTCGGCTTTACCAACGCCTTTGACTTTCAAACCATAGGCGACGTTGTCGAGTACGTTCATGTGCGGGAACAGGGCGTAGTCCTGAAACACGGTGTTGACGTCACGCTCATACGGCGGCAGCCCGGCGGCTTCTTCGCCATGAATGCGGATCGAGCCTGCACTCGGTTGTTCGAAACCGGCGATCAGGCGCAAACAAGTGGTTTTGCCCGAGCCGGAGGGGCCCAGCATGGAAAAAAACTCGCCGTCCTGGATGTCGATGGAAACCCGGTCTACGGCTTTCACTTCGCCGAACAAACGGGAAACGTTGGTGAACTGGACTGCAAGCGTCATGGTGCGGTGCTCCAAAAAGACGAGGGCCGTCACAACGGCGGCCCTGCCTGGACATCTAAAAATTTGAATCGTGATGACTACCCTGTAGCAGCTGCCGAGGTACGAGGCAGCGTTGGGCTGCGCAGCGGCCCCGAGGGCGATCCTGCGGACACGCAACGCAGCCTCGTGCCTCGACTGCTGCTACAGAGGGCTTAACGGCCGCCCATAATCGCGATGTAGTCCTGGGTCCAGCGGCTGTACGGCACGAACTTGCCACCTTCGGCCTGTGGGGTTTTCCAGAAAGCGATCTTCTCGAACTGGTCGAAGCCATTGGTCTTGCAACCTTCAGCGCCGAGCAATTCGCTGCCGGTGCACGCTGCCGGCACTGCTGGCAATGAACCAAACCACGCCGCCACATCACCCTGGACTTTCGGTTGCAGCGACCAGTCCATCCACTTGTAAGCGCAGTTCGGGTGCTTGGCCTCGGCGTGCAGCATGGTGGTGTCGGCCCAACCGGTGGCGCCTTCTTTCGGAACGGTCGAAGCGATCGGTTGCTTTTCGTTAATCAGGCCGTTGACCTGATATGGCCAGGCACTGGACGCGACCACGCCTTCGTTTTTGAAGTCGCTCATCTGTACAGTGGTGTCATGCCAGTAGCGATGAATCAACGGTTGCTGGGCGCGCAACAGATCGAGCACGGCTTTGTACTGGGCTTCGGTCAGTTGATACGGGTCTTTGATGCCCAAGTCAGGCTGGGTGGCTTTCAGGTAGAGCGCCGCGTCGGCGATGTAGATCGGGCCGTCATACGCTTGTACGCGTCCCTTGTTCGGCTTGCCGTCCGGCAGGTTTTCCGCATTGAACACCACGCCCCAACTGGTCGGCGCCGTCTTGAACACATTGGTGTTGTACATCAACACGTTCGGGCCCCACTGATACGGGGTGCCATAGGTCTGGTTGTTGACCACGTACCACGGCGCATCTTTGAGGCGCGGGTCGATATTTTTGAAGTTCGGGATCAACGCCGTATTGATCGGTTGCACACGCTTGCCGCCGATCAGCCGCAGCGACGCATCGCCCGACGCCGTCACCAGGTCGTAACCACCCTTGGCCATCAGGCTGACCATTTCATCGGAGGTGGCGGCGGTTTTCACATTGACCTTGCAGCCGGTTTCCTTCTCGAAACCGGTCACCCAGTCGTAGGCCTTGTCGCTTTCGCCACGTTCGATGTAACCGGGCCAAGCCACGATATCCAGCTGACCTTCGCCGGCACCCACCGCTTTCAGCGGTTCGGCGGCCTGGAGACTGGCACTCGCCAGCAGCGCGGTGGTGATTGCACTGAGCAGTGCGGTCTTGTGCACGAACATGGGACACACCTCTTTGTTTTTTAGGTTTTTGTTAAGAGTAGCTGCAAGCGGCAAGCGGCAAGCTTCAAGCTGCAAGACACAGCGATCTGCTTTTGGCTTGCAACTTGAAGCTTGCCGCTCAAAGCTCCCGGCTGTGCCGGGCCATGATGTGCCGCACCACGCTGTAGTCTTGAAGCGAATCGCTGGATAAGTCTTTGCCGTAGCCCGAACGCTTCAGGCCGCCATGGGGCATTTCGCTGACCAGCATGAAATGGCTGTTGATCCAGGTGCAGCCGTACTGCAAGCGCGCCGCGACCTGCATCGCCTTGTCCAGATTCTGGGTCCAGACCGACGAGGCGAGGCCGTATTCGGAATCGTTGGCCCAGTCCACCGCCTGTTCGAGTCCATCAAAACGGGTCACGGTGACCACCGGCCCGAACACTTCGCGCTGGACGATCTCATCGCTTTGCTTGCAGCCGGCCAGCAACGTCGGTTGGTAATAGAAGCCGGCGCCGGAGTGCACTGCCGCGCCGGTCACCCGTTCAATGTGCGGCTGACCGAGGGCGCGTTCGACGAAACTGGCCACGCGGTCGCGCTGGCGGGTGCTGATCAGCGGACCGATCTCGTTGTCGGCATCGCGTTTTCCAGCGAAGCGCAGGCTGCTGACCGCCGCGCCGAGTTCGGCCACCAAGCGGTCATGAATCCCGGCCTGTGCATAAATCCGGCACGCGGCGGTGCAATCCTGACCGGCGTTGTAATAACCGTAGGTGCGCACGCCTTCGACCACGGCCTGAATGTCCGCATCGTTGCAGACGATCACCGGGGCTTTACCGCCGAGTTCGAGGTGGGTGCGCTTCAACGTTTTGGCGGCGGCCTGGAGGATTTTTTGCCCGGTGACGATATCGCCGGTCAACGACACCATGCGCACCTTTGGATGACTGACCAAATGGCTGCCGACGCCTTCACCGCCGCCGCAGACGATGTTGATCACGCCGCGCGGCAGGATCTCGGCCAGCGCAGGGGCCAGGGCCAGGATCGACAGCGGTGTGTGTTCGGACGGCTTGAACACCAGCGTGTTGCCGGCGGCGAGGGCCGGGGCGATTTTCCATGCGGCCATCATGATCGGGTAATTCCACGGCGCGATCGACGCGACGACCCCGATAGGGTCGCGACGAACCATGCTGGTGTAGCCCGGCAGGTACTCGCCGCTGAGCTGGCCGGTCTGGCAACGCACGGCGCCGGCGAAGAAACGGAACACATCAACCGTCGCACTTAAATCGTCCTGACGGGCCAGGTGTAATGGCTTGCCGCAGTTCAGCGATTCGAGGCGGGCGAGGAGGTCTGCTTGTTTTTCGATGGCGTTGGCGATGTCCAGCAGCAGGCTTGAACGTTGCTGCGGTGTGGTCCGTGACCAACCGGCGAAGGCGCGGTGGGCGGCGAGGATGGCGGCTTCGACTTGCTCGGTGCTGGCTTCGGCGATGTGCGTCAGCACTTCCCCGGTGGCGGGGTTGAGGATCGGTTCGACAAAACCCTGGCCTGCGACCAATTCGCCATCGATCAATAACGCGGTAAACAACGGGGTCTGCGCGCCAGCCATTTTGCGGGTTCTCTTTTCTGGTATGGCCATGCTGCTCCCTGTGACTGGGGCCCGGCCGTCTTATATAGATGCATCAAGACTAGTGCGCGGGCTCAAGGTCGACAAATTCTAAATACTGAAGGCTGCGTTCGATTAAATAGATGGCTTGCGTCCGCCGTGGGGTTGCTCGCGGGCGACGGTCAGGAACGGATCCACCAGTGCCGGGCGCGCGGTGCCACGGCGCCAGGCCAGCCCAACATCGAGGGTCTGGCTCAGGTCGGCGATGGGCCGAGCTTCGATGATGTCGCCCTCAAGTGACCACGGGCGATACGTCATGTCGGGCTGGATCGACACGCCCAAACCGGCGGCCACCAGGCTTCGAACCGCCTCGGTTGAAGCCGTTCGGAGGGTGATGCGCGGTTGCAGGGACGCCGCGGACCACATGCGCTGGGCGTTGCGGTCCATTTCATCGACGTTCAATTGAATCAGCGGCTCACGGGCCACGTCGGCGAGGTTGATGCTGTCGTGTTCCAGCAACGGATGCTGGGCGGGCAGCCACAAGCGATGGGGGGAATGCGTCAGGACTTCGGTTTGCAGTGCGTGACGGTCTTCGAGGTTGGACAGGATCAGCACGCCGACATCGATCTCGCCGCTGACCAGCAAATGCTCGATGTAGGGACGTTCATCCTCCATCACCCGGATCTCGACATTGGGGTAGGCGCGCTGGAAGCGGGTGAGCAAGTCCGCCAGGTAGTAACCGGCGACCAGGCTGGTTACGCCGATGATCAACTGACCAGCCACCTGATCGGTGCTCTGTTGCAGGCTGCGCTTGGCGTTGTCCACCGTGGCCAGGATCAAGTGCGCCTGGCGCAGGAATTGATGACCCTGGTGGGTCAGCGTCATGCCCTTGGCGTGACGATTAAACAGGCCGACGCCGATTTCCTGCTCCAGTTGCTGGATCGCCAGGGTCAGGGTCGATTGGGAAATGAACGCGGTTTGCGCGGCGGCAGAAATCGAGCCTGTCTCGGCCACGGCGATGAAATGGCGAATCTGACGCAGGGTCATCATGGGGGAGGTACCCGGTGGGCGGTTTTTATAGATTCGTTTGAGTGTATATCGTTTTAATCGATGGTCCCGTGGGCGTTACAAGAGATGAGCAACATCTGGAAGCACTCTCGTCGGGAGAAGCCAAGCATTTTCGATCTAGGCTGGTGGCCGGTTAACCCTTGGTGGAGGCGGTAAAAATGAATACCCGTGGATTGCTCGATCAACTGCTCAGGTCCGGTCAGGATCTGCTGAAGAACAAGGCCGGTGGTCATCAGAACAAGGCGTCCGGCGGTGGCTTGGGTGGATTGCTCTCGGGCGCGAGCGGCGGTGCGTTGGCGGCGGGCGCCATGGGCCTGTTGTTGGGTAGCAAAAAGGCGCGCAACGTCGGCGGCAAAGTCGCCCTCTACGGCGGCCTTGCGGCATTGGGGGTGGTTGCCTACAAAGCCTATGGCAACTGGCAGGCACAGCAGGGCACCGCGCCGAGGACTGAACCGCAAACTCTTGACCGTTTACCCGCGGCACAAGCCGAACTGCACAGCCAGGCGATTCTCAAGGCATTGGTCGCTGCAGCGAAAGCCGATGGCCACGTGGATGAACGCGAGCGTGCATTGATAGAAGGTGAATTCATCAAGCTCGACAATGATCAGCAATTGCACCGATGGTTACATGCTGAGCTCAGCAAGCCACTGGACCCGGCGGAAGTTGCCCGCGCCGCGAGCACGCCGGAAATGGCCGCCGAAATGTACATCGCCAGCGTGATGCTGGTGGATGAGCAGAACTTCATGGAGAAGTCCTACCTCGATGAACTGGCGCGGCAGTTGAGGCTGGAGCCGGGGTTGAAGGCTGAACTGGAGAAACAGGTGCGTCAGGCTTCCATATAAGTCATTAATCGCTCCTGGAGTGAGAAACGGCGCACACCGCCTTATAAATGAAACACCGCCCTCGGCTATACTCCCCAGCATTTGAGCCATACCCGAGGACTGACTGTGAAGAACTGGACGTTGCGCCAACGCATTTTGGCGAGTTTTGCGGTAATCATCGCCATCATGCTGTTGATGGTCGTCGTCTCGTATTCACGGCTGTTGAAGATCGAGTCCAGCCAAGCCAGTGTTCGCGAAGATGCGCTTCCCGGGCAGTATTACAGTTCGATGGTGCGCGGTGCCTGGTCCGACAGTTATCTACGGATGCTCGGCATGCTCGGCCTGGAGCAAGGGCAGGGCCTCAGCGCTGAGGATGTCTCGGAATTCAAGGGCTACGCCACACGACTGCAAGAGCAAATGGACCTCTATCGCGAAACGGTCACCACTGATGAAGACAAAGTCGAGTACGCCGCGTTCGAAAAGCTTCATGCGGATTACCACCGGATTCTGTCAGCCGTGATCGAGTTGTACAAACGCAACCAGGGCGCCGAAGCGATCAAGATGTTCAATGAAGAGCTGACCCCGACCTGGGCGGCGGGTCGGTTGAAACTCATGGACATTTTGCGCCACAACAAAGCGGTGGCGGATCGGGACGTAGCAGCCATCGACGACGCCGTTGTCACCGCCCAAATAGCCTTGGGCATTTCCTTGCTGATCGCCGTACTGGCGGCCGCGCTTTGCGGATTGTTGTTGATGCGCGCCATCATGGCGCCGATGAATCGTATCGTCAGAATTCTCGAAATCATGCGCACCGGCGACCTCAGCGGTCGCTTGAACCTGGAGCGCAAGGACGAATTCGGCGCCGTGGAAACCGGCTTCAACGACATGATGACCGAGCTGACATCGCTGGTCTCTCAGGCCCAGCGTTCGTCGGTGCAGGTCACCACGTCGGTCACCGAGATCGCCGCCACGTCCAAGCAACAACAAGCCACCGCCACGGAAACTGCCGCCACCACCACCGAGATCGGCGCGACTTCCCGTGAAATCGCTGCGACGTCCCGTGATCTGGTACGCACCATGACTGAAGTCTCCACCGCTGCCGATCAGGCCTCGGTGCTGGCCGGTTCCGGGCAGCAGGGCCTGGCGCGCATGGAAGAAACCATGCATTCGGTGATGGGCGCGGCCGATCTGGTCAATGCCAAACTGGCGATCCTCAACGAGAAGGCCGGCAACATCAATCAGGTGGTAGTGACCATCGTCAAAGTCGCCGACCAGACCAACCTGCTGTCGTTGAACGCCGCCATCGAGGCCGAGAAGGCCGGTGAATACGGGCGCGGATTTGCCGTGGTTGCCACTGAAGTGCGGCGTCTGGCGGACCAGACTGCCGTGGCCACTTATGACATCGAGCAAATGGTGCGCGAGATTCAATCGGCGGTATCCGCCGGGGTCATGGGTATGGACAAATTCTCCGAAGAAGTGCGCCGTGGCATGTCCGAAGTGCAGCAGGTCGGCGAGCAGTTGTCGCAGATCATTCACCAGGTCCAGGCGCTGGCGCCGCGGGTGTTGATGGTCAACGAAGGCATGCAGGCACAAGCCACGGGTGCCGAACAGATCAATCACGCGCTGGTGCAATTGGGCGATGCCAGCAGCCAGACCGTCGAGTCCTTGCGTCAGGCCAGCTTTGCCATTGACGAGCTGAGCCAGGTGGCCGTCGGGCTGCGCAGCGGCGTTTCGCGATTCAAAGTCTGATGAGCGAACTCGCGGCCAAACGCGGCGCCGGGGTGCCGGTCAAACAATCGTTGTATCTGGTGTTTCGCATCGGCAGCGAACGCTTTGCGTTGCAGGCCATCGAGGTGGCGGAAGTGCTGCCGCGTCTGCCTTTGAAGCCGATTGCCCAGGCGCCGCACTGGGTTGCCGGGGTATTTGCTTATCGTGGTGCGGTGGTGCCGGTGATCGACCTCAGTGCGCTGACCTTCGGCCAACCGGCCCAGGTTCGCACCAGCACGCGGCTGGTGCTGGTCAATTACCGCCCGGATGAAACGATCCCAGCGCAATGGCTCGGGCTGATTCTGGAACAGGCGACTGACACGTTGCGCTGCCACCCGGCGGAGTTTCAGCCGTACGGCCTCGACAATCGTCAGGCGCCATACCTGGGGCCGGTGCGCGAAGATGCGCAGGGGCTACTGCAATGGGTGCGGGTCGCCGATTTGCTCGATGAGCACGTTCGCGCGCTGTTGTTCCCGTCGCCGCCACTCGATCCGGCGCTGCTTGAGGAGTCGTCATGAGCAGCGATCATCGGTTTTTCGATTTCCTCAAGGAGAGCATCGGCCTCGACGTGACGTCGGTTGGACCTGCGATCATCGAACGCGCCGTGCGCCAGCGCAGCCTCGCCTCCAATGCGCTGACCGCCGACGAGTATTGGTACGCGCTGCAAGGTTCGCAGGATGAGCAACAGGCGCTGATCGAAGCGGTGATCGTGCCCGAAACCTGGTTTTTCCGGTACCCGGAATCGTTCGCGACGCTGGCGAAACTGGCCACCAAACGTCTGGCCGAGATCAACAACATGCGCGCGCTGCGGATTCTCAGCTTGCCGTGTTCAACCGGTGAAGAACCGTATTCCATCGCTATGGCCTTGCTCGATGCCGGGCTCAAACCGCATCAATTCAAGGTGGAAGGCATGGACGTCAGCCCGCTGTCGGTGGAAAAAGCCCGGCGTGCGCTGTACGGCAAAAACTCGTTTCGCGGTCAGGACATCGCTTATCGTGAGCGGTATTTCAGCGCCGAAGATGAAGTCTATCGCCTCAGCGATCGCGTGCTTGAACAGGTGCGTTTGCAAGTTGGCAACCTGCTGGATCCGGGGTTGCTGGCAGGCGAGCCGCCGTATGATTTTGTGTTCTGTCGCAACCTGCTGATCTATTTCGATCAGCCGACCCAGCGACAGGTGTTCGAGGTGCTCAAGCGTCTGACCCATGTCGAAGGCGTGTTGTTTATCGGCCCGGCGGAGGGCAGTTTGTTGGGGCGTTTGGGCATGCGCTCGATTGGCATTGCGCAGTCGTTTGCGTTCAGCCGTCAGAGCGTCCCGGAGCCGGAACCCTTTCCGGTGTTCGTGCCGGCACCGCTGCCGGTAAGTCAACCGGCGCGCAGTGTGCCACCACCACCTGTGCGTATTCGCCCGCTCGCTACCGTTACGCCGCCACCCGACACGGCGAAAGCCTCGGACGCCACCGCGTTGCTGGCGAACATCGCCGTGCTGGCCAACGAAGGCAAAAGTGTCGAAGCCCGCGCCGCGTGCGAACAGTATTTACGCAGTCACGAACCGGTCGCGCAGGTGTTTTACTGGCTGGGATTGCTCAGCGATGTCGGTGCAAACGCCTTCGAAGCCCAAGGTTTTTATCGCAAGGCGTTGTACCTTGACCCGCAACATCCCGACGCGTTGATGCACCTGGCAGCCTTGCTGCAATCCCAGGGCGACGCGACGGGTGCCAGACGATTGCAGGACCGCGCCGCCCGCAGCGAGCGCGCTGACAGTGAGCGTAAACGATGAACGCCTCCGACAGCTTTAGCGTCACCCACGAAGATGCCCAGGCCATCGACGATTGCTGGAACCGCATCGGTGTCCACGGCGACAAGACCTGTCCGCTACTGACCGAGCACATTCACTGCCGCAACTGCGCGGTGTACTCGGCCGCCGCCACGCGCTTGCTCGACCGCTACGCGTTGCAACAGGATGACCGAGTTCAACACTCGGCGACGGTCGAAACCGAGGTAAAAACCCGTTCGCTGCTGATGTTCCGGCTCGGTGAAGAATGGTTGGGACTGACCACTCGCAGCCTCGTGGAAGTGGCGCCGCTGCAAGCCATTCACTCCTTGCCGCATCAGCGCTCCCGGGCCTTGCTCGGCGTGGCGAATGTGCGCGGTGCGCTGGTCGCGTGCCTGTCGCTGGTGGAGCTGCTAGGGCTCGACGCGACCAATAACGTGGCATCGGGCGCGCGGGTCATGCCGCGCATGCTGATCATCGCCGCCCACGGTGGGCCGGTGGTGGTGCCGGTGGACGAGGTCGACGGGATTCATGCCATCGACGAGCGGATTCTCGATGCTGCCTCACAATCCGGCACCCAGGCCAGCGGCAAATACACCCGAGGTGTATTGCCCTTCAAAGGTCGCAGCCTGCGTTGGCTGGATGAAGAGCAGCTGCTGTCCGCCGTGACCCGGAGCCTCACATGACCCCCGAGCAAATGCGCGATGCTTCGTTGCTGGAGCTGTTCAGCCTCGAAGCCGAGGCCCAGACCCAGGTCCTGAACGCAGGCCTGTTGGCATTGGAGCGCGACCCGACCCAGGCCGATCAACTCGAATCCTGCATGCGCGCGGCGCACTCGCTCAAGGGCGCGGCACGGATCGTCGGTGTCGACGCAGGGGTCAGTGTTTCGCATGTGATGGAAGACTGCCTGGTGAGTGCACAGGAAGGGCGCCTGTACCTGCGGCCCGAGCACATCGATGCGTTGTTGCAAGGCACCGACCTGCTGATGCGCATCGCCACGCCCAACAACAGTCTGACGTCGGTGGAAATCGAGTCCTATGTGGCGTTGATGGTGCAGTTGCTCGATCCACTGGCCCCCGTCGCGCCGATCAGCATGCCCGTCATGGCCGAGCTTCAGCTGGAACAGCCCCGCGTCGAGCTGCCAGTCCCGGTCATTGAGCCGCCTCTCGCTGCGCCGATCGAGCCCCCAGGCAAGGCCAGACGCGCCACCGAAAACGGTGAGCGCGTGCTGCGCGTGACGGCCGAGCGCTTGAACAGCCTGCTCGACCTGTCGAGCAAATCCCTGGTGGAAACCCAGCGTCTCAAACCGCACCTGGCGACCATGCAACGCCTCAAGCGCATGCAAAACAACGGTCTGCGGGCGCTGGAAAACCTCAACGTGCATCTCAAGGATCACGCCCTGAGTCTGGAAGCCCAGGAAGCGCTTGAAGATGCGCGGCGATTGCTGGCGGAATCCCAGCAACTGCTGATCGAGAAGAACGCCGAGCTGGATGAGTTCGCCTGGCAGGCCAGTCAGCGTGCGCAGGTTTTGTACGACACCGCGCTGGCCTGCCGCATGCGGCCGTTTGCCGATTTGCTTACCGGGCAGGTGCGCATGGTCCGCGATCTGGGGCGGGACCTGGGCAAACAGGTTCGGCTGGAAATCGAGGGCGAGAAAACCCAGGTCGACCGTGATGTCCTGGAAAAACTCGAAGCGCCGCTGACTCATTTACTGCGCAACGCCGTGGATCATGGCATCGAATCCCCTGAACAACGGCTGCTGGCCGGCAAACCGGAGCAAGGGCTGATTCGTCTGCGTGCTTCCCACCAGGCGGGTCTGCTGGTGTTGGAGTTGAGCGACGACGGCCAAGGCGTCGATCTGGAAAAGGTTCGCCGCAGCATCGTCGAACGCCAGTTGTCCCCAGCGCACACCGCCGCTCAACTGACCGAAGAAGAGCTGCTGACGTTTTTGTTCCTGCCGGGTTTCAGCCTTCGCGACAAGGTCACCGAAGTGTCCGGGCGCGGCGTGGGGCTGGATGCGGTTCAGCACATGGTCCGCGAATTGCGCGGTGCGGTGGTGCTGGAGCAGACGGCGGGCGAAGGCAGTCGTTTCCACCTTGAAGTGCCGCTGACGTTGTCGGTGGTCCGTAGCCTGGTGGTGGAAGTCGGTGACGAGGCTTATGCGTTTCCGCTGGCCCACATCGAACGCATGTGCGACCTGGAGCCAGCAGACATTGTGCAAGTCGAAGGGCGTCAGCATTTCTGGCACGAAGGTCGACATGTCGGGCTGGTGGCGGCCAGTCAGCTGTTACAGCGCCCGGTCAGCCAGAGCAGTCAGCAAACCCTTAAAGTCGTGGTCATCCGTGAGCGCGATGCGATCTACGGCGTGGCGGTAGAGCGTTTTATCGGCGAGCGCACGTTAGTCGTATTGCCGCTGGACGAACGACTGGGCAAGGTGCAGGACATCTCCGCCGGAGCCTTGCTCGACGACGGCTCGGTGGTGCTGATCGTCGACGTCGAAGACATGCTGAGGTCGGTGGACAAATTGCTCAATACCGGACGCCTGGAGCGCATTGCCCGCCACAGCAAACAGGTGGCCGAAGCGGCGCGTAAACGAATTCTGGTGGTTGACGACTCACTGACGGTTCGCGAGTTGCAACGCAAGCTGCTGCTCAATCGCGGCTACGACGTTGCCGTGGCAGTCGACGGAATGGATGGCTGGAACGCCCTGCGTTCGGAAGATTTCGATCTGCTGATCACCGACATTGATATGCCGCGCATGGATGGCATCGAGTTGGTGTCGTTGTTGCGCCGTGATATCCGCCTGCAATCACTGCCGGTGATGGTGGTGTCGTACAAGGATCGTGAAGAGGACCGTCGTCGTGGACTGGACGCCGGGGCTGACTATTATCTGGCCAAAGCCAGCTTTCATGATGATGCCCTGCTTGATGCAGTGGTTGAACTCATCGGAGGAGCACGGGGATGAAAATCGCCATCGTCAACGACATGCCGATGGCGGTAGAGGCTTTACGCCGCGCCTTGGCGTTTGAACCGGCGCACCGGGTCATCTGGGTCGCCGGCAATGGCGAGGAAGCGGTGAAGCAGTGTGCCGCACAGTTGCCTGATCTGATCCTGATGGATTTGATCATGCCGGTGATGGACGGGGTTGAAGCGACCCGACGGATCATGGCCGAAACGCCCTGTGCCATTGTGATCGTCACCGTGGATCGCCAGCAAAATGTGCACCGGGTGTTCGAGGCCATGGGCCATGGCGCCCTCGATGTGGTCGATACCCCGGCACTGGGTGCCGGTAATGCCCAGGAAGCGGCCGCGCCGCTGTTGCGCAAAATCATGAATATTGGCTGGTTGATTGGCGAGCGGGGTAACCGGGAACGATCGGTGCCGAGCTCGCTACGTAGCTCCGCCTCGTGCCAACGCCTGATCGCCATCGGTTCATCTGCGGGTGGGCCGGCAGCGCTGGAAACTCTGCTCAAGGGCTTGCCGCGAGATTATTCGGCGGCCATCGTGCTGGTGCAGCATGTGGATCAGGTGTTCGCCGCCGGCATGGCCCAATGGCTCGGCAGCTCCAGCGGCTTGAACGTGCGCCTGGCCGTGGAGGGTGAGACACCTCAGGCCGGAACGGTGTTGCTGGCGGGCACCAACCACCATATCCGGTTGTTGAAAAACGGTACGCTGGCCTACACCGCCGAACCGGTCAACGAAATCTACCGGCCCTCGATCGATGTGTTTTTCGAGAGTGTGGCCAATTATTGGAACGGTGATGCCATAGGGGTCTTGTTGACGGGCATGGGACGCGATGGCGCGCAGGGGCTTAAACTCATGCGCCAACAAGGTTACCTGACCATCGCTCAGGACCAGGGCAGCAGTGCGGTATATGGAATGCCCAAGGCGGCTGCGTCCATCGACGCAGCCAAGGAAATTCGTCCACTGGACAAGATAGCGCCACGATTGCTGGAGATTTTTGCGAAATGACCACCATTAGCAGCAATCCTGGCCCAAGTAGTGTTTCAGGTGATCGCACATGAATGAGTTACAGATCGACGATTTCAAAACCAACGAAAATGCCGCCATGGTGTTGTTGGTGGACGATCAGGCGATGATCGGCGAAGCGGTGCGTCGCGGGTTGTCGAACGAAGTCAATATCGACTTCCACTTCTGCTCCGACCCACACCAGGCCATCGCCCAGGCGATCCGTATCAAGCCGACGGTGATCCTTCAGGATTTGGTGATGCCTGGCCTGGACGGTCTGAGCCTGGTGCGCGAGTACCGTAATCATCCGGCGACCAAGGACATTCCGATCATTGTCCTGTCGACCAAGGAAGACCCGCTGATCAAGAGTGCGGCGTTTGCAGCCGGCGCCAATGACTATCTGGTGAAGCTGCCGGACAACATCGAGCTGGTGGCGCGGATCCGCTATCACTCGCGCTCCTACACGATGCTGTTGCAGCGCGATGCGGCGTACCGTGCGTTGCGGGTCAGCCAGCAGCAACTGCTCGACACCAACCTGGTGCTGCAACGGCTGATGAACTCCGATGGCCTGACCGGGCTGTCGAACCGCCGGCATTTCGATGAGTACATGGAGCTGGAATGGCGACGTTCGCAACGTGACCACAGTCAACTGTCGCTGCTGATGATCGATGTCGATTACTTCAAGTCCTTCAACGACAACTTCGGCCATCTGGAGGGCGATGAAGCGTTGCGCAAGGTGGCTGAAGCAATCCGCGACGCCGGCGCTCGTCCGTCCGACCTGCCGGCCCGTTACGGTGGCGAAGAGTTTGCGTTGGTACTGCCTAACACCACGCCCGGCGGTGCACGTCTGGTGGCGGAAAAACTCCGCCAAACCGTGGCGGAGCTGAAGATTGCGCATATTGCACCGACAGAAGGCTCAAGCCTGACTGTCAGCATTGGCCTGTCCACCGTGATCCCGCAACCGGGCAGCAATTGCCGGCAATTGATCTTGGCGGCGGACAAGGGGCTGTACCGGGCGAAGCACAATGGGCGTAATCAGGTGGGTATCGAGTGAGCTAATGCGCGTTCTGTAGCAGCTGCCGAACCTGCGAGGCTGCGTCCGGCGGCGAAGCCGTCGTAAAACCATACAGCGCGGTCCTCCAGACAAACCGCATGCTCAGGAATGGCGAGGACTTCGTCCTCGGACGCGGCCTCGCGGGGCTCGACCGCTGCTACAGGGATGTTCCATTGTTTCAGCCATTCGTGCCTAAAGCCGCCGGGCGGACTGCCGTTTCCAGCCGTTTGCCGTTATACTCGCCGGCTTTCAAAAGTTCGCCAACGAGTGCTGCCCGCCATGGAAATCAACCCGATCCTTAACAGTATCAAGGACCTGTCCGAGCGCTCCGAAACTATTCGGGGGTATCTTTGACTACGATCAAAAGCATGAGCGTCTGACCGAAGTCAATCGCGAGCTTGAAGATCCGTCTGTCTGGAACAACCCGTCGTACGCTCAGGAACTGGGCCGCGAGCGCTCCTTGCTGGCGCAGATCGTCGAAACCCTCGACGAAATGCACGCCGGCCTCGCCGACGCCAAAGACCTGCTGCTGATGTCCGCCGAAGAAGAAGACCAGGCTGCCGTCGATGACGTCGCCGCCGAAGTCGAGCGCCTGCGCGAGTCGCTGGAAAAACTCGAATTCCGTCGTATGTTCAGCGGTGAAATGGATGCCAACAACGCCTACCTGGACATCCAGGCCGGCTCCGGTGGCACCGAGGCTCAGGACTGGGCCAACATCCTGCTGCGCATGTACCTGCGCTGGGCTGACAAACGCGGTTTCGACGCGACCATCATGGAACTGTCCGCCGGTGAAGTCGCCGGGATCAAGGGCGCTACCGTGCACATCAAGGGCGAATACGCCTTTGGCTGGTTGCGTACCGAGATCGGCGTGCACCGTCTTGTGCGCAAGAGCCCGTTCGACTCCGGTAACCGTCGTCACACCTCGTTCTCGGCCGTGTTCGTGTCGCCGGAAATCGATGACAACATCGAAATCGACATCAACCCGTCGGACCTGCGCATCGACACCTACCGCTCCTCGGGTGCCGGTGGTCAGCACGTAAACACCACCGACTCGGCCGTACGTATCACCCACGTACCGTCCAATACCGTGGTCAGCTGCCAGAACGAACGCTCCCAGCACGCCAACAAAGACACCGCGATGAAAATGTTGCGGGCGCGCTTGTACGAGCAGGAAGTGCAGAAACGCAACGCCGCTTCCCAGGCCCTGGAAGATACCAAGTCGGATATCGGCTGGGGTCACCAGATCCGCTCGTATGTACTCGATGCGTCGCGAATCAAGGATTTGCGCACTAACATCGAACGCAGCGACTGCGACAAGGTACTCGACGGCGATATCGACGAATACCTGGTGGCCAGCCTGAAACAAGGCCTGTAAGACATGCAATACCGGATCGCCTGACCCACGCGATCCCCTGTAGGAGCCGGCTTGCCGGCGATCCCCAGGCCGCAGGCCTGGGGACAACGAACCCGTGATGGAATATTTAAAGACATGAGCGACCTAGAACTCGACCCGCAAGCCCTGCAACAGGAAGAAAACTCCCTGATCGCCCTGCGCAAGGAAAAGCTTGCTGCCGAGCGCGCCAAGGGCAATGCCTTCCCGAACGACTTCCGCCGCGACAACTACTGCAATGACTTGCAGAAACAGTACGCGGACAAGACCAAGGAAGAGCTGGCAGAGGCTGCAATCCCGGTCAAGGTTGCCGGTCGCATCATGCTCAACCGTGGCTCGTTCATGGTGATCCAGGACATGACCGGTCGCATCCAGGTTTATGTCAACCGTAAAACCCTGTCCGAAGACACCCTGGCCGCGGTGAAAACCTGGGACATGGGCGACATCATTGCCGCCGAAGGCACCCTGGCGCGTTCCGGCAAGGGCGATCTGTACGTCGAAATGACCAGCGTGCGCCTGCTGACCAAGTCGCTGCGCCCGCTGCCGGACAAGCACCATGGCCTGACCGACACCGAGCAGCGCTACCGTCAGCGTTACGTTGACCTGATCGTCAACGAAGACGTGCGTCAGACGTTCCGCGTGCGTTCGCAAGTGATTGCGCACATCCGCAGCTTCCTGATGCAGCGCGACTTCCTGGAAGTCGAAACGCCGATGCTGCAAACCATCCCCGGTGGCGCAGCGGCCAAACCGTTCGAGACTCACCACAACGCGCTGGACATGGGCATGTTCCTGCGTATCGCGCCTGAGTTGTACCTCAAGCGCCTCGTTGTTGGCGGTTTCGAGAAAGTTTTCGAGATCAACCGCAACTTCCGTAACGAGGGCGTTTCGACTCGTCACAACCCTGAATTCACCATGTTGGAGTTCTACCAGGCGTACGCCGACTACGAAGACAACATGGACCTGACCGAAGAACTGTTCCGTGAACTGGCGCAGTTGGTTCTGGGCAGCACCGACGTGCCTTACGGCGACAAAGTGTTCCACTTCGGTGAACCGTTCGTGCGTCTGTCGGTGTTCGACTCGATCCTCAAGTACAACCCGGAACTGACCGCTGCCGATCTGCAAGATGTCGACAAGGCTCGCGCCATCGCCAAGAAAGCCGGCGCCAAGGTGCTGGGCTTCGAAGGTCTGGGCAAGCTGCAAGTGATGATTTTCGAAGAGCTGGTCGAGCACAAGCTGGAGCAGCCGCACTTCATCACCGAGTACCCGTTCGAAGTGTCGCCGTTGGCCCGTCGCAACGATGACAACCCGAACGTCACCGACCGTTTTGAACTGTTCATCGGCGGCCGTGAAATCGCCAACGCCTACTCCGAGTTGAACGACGCGGAAGACCAGGCCGAGCGCTTCATGGCTCAGGTAGCCGACAAGGACGCGGGCGACGACGAAGCCATGCATTACGACGCCGACTTCGTTCGCGCGCTGGAGTACGGCATGCCGCCAACAGCGGGTGAAGGCATCGGTATCGACCGTCTGGTGATGCTGCTGACCAACTCTCCGTCGATCCGCGACGTGATCCTGTTCCCGCACATGCGGCCGCAAGCGTAAGTGTTTCAATTAAAAAGCCGCCTTTCAGGCGGCTTTTTATTGCCTGTCTGGTACAAACGTATCAATTTGTTGCTTTCATCTGAAAGGAAAGACCTGTCGTGAATCATGCAATGGCTCAAGAAGGTGCAGCGGATATCGCCACTGCGGTCGCTGAAAGTGTTCAGTACCAGGGTCGCAAGGCCAGCCGACAGGGCAGCGAGCAGCGTCGACAGGTTATTCTCGATGCGGCGATGCGCATTGTCGTGCGCGATGGCGTGCGGGCCGTGCGTCATCGCGCGGTGGCCGCTGAAGCTGGAGTGCCGCTGTCAGCGACCACCTACTATTTCAAGGACATCGATGACTTGCTCACCGATACCTTCGCTCAATACGTGGAGCGCAGTGCGGCGTTCATGGCCAAGCTGTGGGTGAACAACGAAGGCCTGCTGCGCGAGATGGTGGTCAGTGGCGACGGCAGCCCGCAGGCGCGATCGAAACTGGCGGACGATATTGCACGGTTGATGACGGACTATGTTCACCGCCAACTGATCAGCCGTCGCGAGCACTTGATGGCGGAACAGGCGTTCCGCCAAGAGGCGTTGTTGAACCCGCGTCTGGCAGCGTTGGTGCGCGCGCATCAGCAGATTCTTCTTCAGGGTACGCGCCAGCTTTTCGAGGTATTGGGTTCGCGTGAGCCACAAGAGGATGCCAAAGTGTTGACGGCGATTATCGGACGGATGGAATATCAGGGCCTGCTCAACGACGCCGAGCCTGTGGGTGAAGTGGAAATGCTCGGTATCCTCAATCGATACCTGCACTTGGTACTCGCGTCGGTGTAGGAAGCTGATCGTTCCCACGCTCCGCGTGGGAATGCATCCCGTGACGCTCCGCGTCATATCCAAAGCGGACGCAGAGCGTCCGTGGCGGCATTCCCACGCAGAGCGTGGGAACGATCACGGGGTGAAGTGTGTTCATAGGGAGTGTTGAATGAAAGACTGGCGCGTCGTGGTGATCGCCTTGTCGTTCCTGCTGCTCAGTGGCTGTCTGGTGACCTTCAAGGAGCCTCTGCCCGCCAGCGAGCCCGCGCCCAAAGGTTTGCTTGGCAAATGGACCAGCACCAACGCCTGGGGCGAGCCGGTGAACCTGGAGCTGAGGCGCATCGGCGACAATCGCTATCAGGCCGTCAGTTATTTCAAGGCCAGCCCCGGCGAACGTGAAGCGTATCCTTTCACTGTCTCGCGTCATGGCAGCCGCTGGTATCTGTCGGCGAAGGTACCCGCCAGATTCGGCGGCCATTTCACCATTGCCGGTTTCGAGATCACGGACAAAAAAGAACTGGTGGTCTACAACCTCGATGTCGAGCAGATCAACCAGGCCCGCGGACAAAAAGTCTTGAGCGGCGAAGGCTTCCAGACCGACGATGGCGACGGAGTCTTGGTCAACAACGCGATGGATCAGGTCTTCAGCTACCTTGACGATCCGGCCAATTCCGATGTCTTCGTCGAAGCCGTGCGTTATCAGCGCTTGGCCAAAAGCAAATAAACCCAGCACATAACGGTTTTTCTACAGGAGTTACGGGTGGACGAATACCAGCAGACGATTCGCATTTTGTCCGATCGCATTGTGCTGGCGCAGACGCCGATTCGCGTCCTTGATGCGGTCAAGTGGGACGACAGCATCCGCCAAGGGTTCCTCAAGGCCAAGGGCAAGGAAATGCCGGCCATAGACCGCGATTACTACCTCAATCGGCCACTGTCGTTCGACTCCAGCAAAGTGAAACTGGAATTCCAGAACATCGAACGCGACATCACCCGTCAGCTCGGCCAGTTCAATCCGGTCGGTCAGATCATGCGCCGCATGTGCAAGGAATACCGGATGGTGGTGCGCATGCTTGAAGCGCGCGGCACCGAGGATTTCGGCCTGATTTCCCAGGAGCTGTACGGCGCAGCCTCCGACGCTTTTCACGCCGGCGACCCGACCCTGGCTGATCTTGGGTTGATGCTTTCCGATTACTTGAACAACATCGACGGCCGTGGCGATCTCAAGGATGAGCCAAAAATCCTCACGGCCAAGGAAGCCGTGCACCTGTTGCAAACCCGATTGAACAAGGTGTTTGGCGAGGCCGAAGAAACCATTCGGGTGTTCGAGTCCGACGGGATCGTCGCCGATGCTGCAGCCGGCGCCGACTACATCAAAATCCGCGCCGATGCGATGTTCAACGATCGCGACGTGCGTGCACTGGAAGTACACGAAGGGCTGGTGCATGTCGGCACCACGCTCAACGGCTTGAACCAGCCGATCTGCACCTTCCTGTCCAAGGGGCCGCCATCGTCGACGGTGACGCAGGAAGGCCTGGCGATCCTGATGGAAATCATCACGTTTGCTTCCTATCCGAGTCGCTTGCGCAAGCTGACCAACCGCACCCGCGCCATTCACATGGTGGAAGAGGGCGCGGACTTCCTGCAGATCTTCGAATTCTTCCGCGAGCAAGGCTTCGAGATGGCGGAAAGCTACGGCAACGCCAGTCGGGTGTTCCGCGGATCGGTGCCAAACGGTCTGCCATTTACCAAAGACTTGTCCTACCTCAAGGGCTTTATCATGGTTTACAACTACATTCAGTTGGCCGTGCGTAAAGGCAAGCTTGAGCAGATTCCGCTGCTGTTCTGCGGCAAGACCACCCTGGAAGACATGCGCACGCTGCGCCAGTTGGTGGATGAAGGGTTGGTGGTGCCGCCCAAGTATCTGCCGGATCAGTTCCGCGACCTGAACGCGCTGTCGGCGTGGATGTGCTTCTCCAACTTCCTCAATCACCTGAGCCTGGACCGGATCGAAGCGGATTACTCAAACATCCTCTAACGATCACGCGGTCGAAATGTGGGAGCGGGCTTGCTCGCGAAAGCGTTGTGTCAGACGACTGAGATTGTGAATCTGAGACCGCTTTCGCGAGCAAGCCCGCTCCCACATTTGATCTATATTCCAACCCATTTCTGCGAGGTTTCAACGGATGAGATTCCTCGGCATTTTGTGCCTGCTTCTGACCTTGAGCGGTTGCAGCTCCCTGCTGTTCTATCCCGAGCCCGGTCAGCTGTTCACCCCGGAAAAAGCTCATCTCGAATACCGCGACGTTACCCTCGTCACCGCCGACGGCCTCAAACTCAACGCCTGGTGGCTTCCAGCGAAAAAAGGGGTCGAAGTAAAAGGCACGGTGCTGCACCTACACGGAAACGGCGGCAATTTGCCGATGCATCTGGGTGGGAGCTATTGGTTGCCCCAGCACGGCTATCAAGTGCTGCTGATCGACTATCGCGGCTACGGTTTTTCCGAAGGGAAACCGAGCCTGCCGGCGATCTATCAGGACATTGACGCTGCATTCAAATGGCTCGATCAGGCACCCGAGGTCAAAGGCAAACCGCTGATCCTGCTCGGCCAAAGCCTTGGTGGCTCGATGGCCGTGCACTATCTGGCTCAACACCCCGAGCGCCAGAATCAACTCAAGGCCATGGTCCTTGACGGGGCGCCCGGCAGCTATCGCAGTGTCGGCCAATTTGTCTTGAGCACCTCATGGCTGACCTGGCCGTTGCAGGTGCCGTTATCCTGGCTGGTGCCGGACGGTGACAGCGCGATCAACTCGATAGCGCAGCTCAAAGGTCTGCCGATACTGTTCTACTACAGCATCGACGATCCGATCGTGCCCCTTTCCAACGGCATCCGACTGTATCAAGCTGCGCCGCCGCCACGCGTGCTGCAACTGACCCGAGGCGGTCATGTGCAGACGTTCGTCGACCCGGTCTGGCAAAAAGTCATGCTGCGTTATCTCGACGACCCGCAGCATTTCAACGGCCTGCGCCGCTTGGGTGAAATCCCCAATTATCCGGCCCCCCCGAATTCAGAAGATGAACCATCAGAGAGCCCGCAATGAGTGAAGAACGTAACGCCATTCCGCTGATCATCACCGGTATCTGCAGCATCCTCGGCACCGTTGGCGCCTTGTGGTTCTACGGCTACCTGCATTTCGCCAAGCCTGAGGATGCGTTGCTGCTCAGCGACTTCACCATGCTCAAGACCGTGCCGGGCGAAGACTACAAAGTCTCCCTGGAGCCGGCGGCACAAGTGGCCCAGTGCATCGATGGCGTGCTGGTGCTGTTCGACACCGAGCAAAAAGGCCTGACCGGCGTGTTGGTCAACAACAAGAAAAAAGCCGTGCGCTGCATGGGGCAGGAAACGCCGCAGAAGCTGGAGCAGTAACCCGGTTTCGAGATCACCAAAATTCCACTGTAGGAGCTGAGCTTGCTCGCGATGGCGGCCTGTCAGTCACCCTCATTGTTGACTGTTAAACCGTCATCGCGAGCAAGCTCAGCTCCTACAGGGTTTTGTGTTTTAGCAAATGTTGCTTAGTTCGAGCTCACCGCCGAACGCGGAATCACCGGCTGGTTATCATTGGAAATGGTCACCTCAACCCGACGGTTCATCGCCCGGCCCGACGCGCTGGAATTCTCCGCGACCGGGTATTCCTTGCCATAACCCTGAGCAACGATGCGCGCCGGATCAACGCCCATCTTCACCAGCGACGTGCGCACGGAACCGGCGCGACGCTGCGACAACGACTGGTTGTGGCCCTCGGTGCCGGTGCTGTCGGTATAACCCTCGACGATCACTTTGCGATCCGGGTTTTGCGAAAGGAACTGCGCCAGTTTGTTGATGTTCACCAGGCCGTTGGAATTCAGGTCAGCCCGGTCCGTGGCAAACAACACATCACCAAACGTCACCAAGGTGCCGCGATCGGTTTGCTTGGCGTTCAGGCTGTTCTGCAATTGCTGGATCTGTGCATCTCGCGCATCCAGACGCGCCTGGGCACGTTGTGCCGACGCGTTTTTCAGATTGGCTTCAGCGGTGCGCAGAGCGATGGTCTGCTTGGCCACTTCAACACGCTGATTGGTCAGGTAGGCCAGTTGGTCGACAGTGGCCTGATCTTCCTTGTCCTGGTACGCCTTGTCGGCTTTGTCCAGGTAATCACTGGCGTCTTTGGTTTCCAGCGCGGCGACTTTGCTCGCTTGCGGGTTGGCTTGCAGGCCGCTGTAGTTGGTACGCGCCTGTTCCAGGTTCGCGTTGGGCGGGGTGGAGCAGGCAGCCAAGGCAACACTTGCGGCGAGGAGAGCAGGGATCATCAATTGAGTACGCATAATCGTTCGTCCTTTCTAACGGTAAGAGTTTTCAGGTCTGGGGGCTGGATGCGTGCTTACTGCACTGAGCGCTGACTTTCCTGACGCAGTTCCTGAACACCTTTCTGAGAATCCTTGAGCGTCTGTTCGGCTTTCATCGCCTGAGCCTTGCGTTCAGCAATGCGAGCGTCCCACTCGGCCTGTTCGGCCAGCATCCGGGCCTCGTCATATTTTTTGTCGTGCATGGCGATTTCGGCTTGTTTGAATTTGTCTTGCGCGGATTTCATCTCCACGGCCGCAAATTCGGTGCCGCCGGCGCTGACCGCGTCGTTGACGGCGGATTGGGTGACGGCGTATTGCTCGGTCGGTGGGTTTCCTGCGCAACCGGCCAGAATGAAACTGCTGCCGATGGCCAAGGCCGCCAGCTTCAGGCTGCGCAAGTGGGTGAATGAGGTGTTGGCAGTTCGGGTTTTCATGGTCTTCAACTCCATTGGAATAACTCCTGAAAAACTTGAATGTCCATCCTGGTCTGGAGCCGTAGCCGACATACTTGATGCGCGAAATGAAACGACCGTACCAGGCGTGGTTACTGGGTACGACCGGAGGCATTTTTCAAAAGTTCAGAGAAATTGACACTGCCCTGAAAAAAGCAGGCGAGGCTCTAAGGCGAGAACTTTGGCGGTGCGTGGCGGTATTCCCGAGCTTTTTAACGCTCGGGATTACGCGATTTTTGAAGGGTATTACAACCCCTGTGGGCGCGGTGGGATCAGTGTTTTTGCTTGTCGTTTCCGGCCGATAAATCGTGCAAATAACGCCGGGACAACGCGAGAAAACGCGGCGTGGGACCGACGTCTTCGTACAGCGGATCACCTTCTTCGTCAGTGGCCACGACGGTCGAGCCCTTCACATAGGGAAAGCTCTTTTCAAGCTCTTCCAGAGCAGCGCCGATCAGTTCGCCCAAAAGCTCTTCGGGTTGGCGTTTGGGGTACATTTCAGTAATGGCCGCCAGTCGTGCGGCGGCTTCCACGTCCAGATGAATCGTGTAGCCCGTCTGGGTCAGGCGACCCTTGGCGTTTTCTTCCCAATGCTGGGCAAGCTCGCGGATTTTCATAGTGACCTCAATGCGTTCCTGCTCGTAGCAGGCCATGTCAGTGACCGGCAGTGACCGGTGAAAGCCGTTGTGGGGCTTTCTCTTCAGACTAGCTTCTACGCGGTGGGTTTGAAGTCCCTTCGTCGTTTGCTTGTAAGAACGGCTTTACGGCGGCACTCTTGGGACTAAAGCATGATGTTCATGGCCGCTCGGATTTTTGCTGGAGAACTGCTGATGACCGATATTGATGCACGCTTGCGCGAAGACGTTCACCTGTTGGGTGAGCTATTGGGCAACACCATTCGTGAACAGTACGGGGACGGTTTTCTCGACAAGATCGAGCAAATCCGCAAGGGCGCCAAGGCCGACCGTCGCGGTTCGATGGACGCCGAACTGAGCGCCAGCCTAAACCAATTGAGCGAAGACGAGTTGCTGCCGGTGGCGCGGGCGTTCAACCAGTTTCTCAACCTGGCCAACATCGCCGAGCAATATCAGCTGATTCACCGCCGCGAAGCCTCGCAGCCCGCACCGTTCGAGGCACGCGTGTTGCCGGAACTGCTCGCTCGCTTGCGCACTGAAGGCCACAGCGCCGATGCCCTGGCCCGGCAATTGGGGCGGCTGGAGATTGAGCTGGTGCTGACCGCGCACCCGACCGAAGTCGCGCGCCGCACGCTGATCCAGAAGTACGACGCGATTGCCGCGCAATTGGCCGCACAAGACCACCGCGACCTTATCCCGGCCGAACGCGAGCAGATCCAGGCGAAATTGCAGCGCCTGATCGCCGAAGCCTGGCACACCGAAGAAATCCGCCGCACCCGTCCAACGCCGGTGGACGAAGCCAAGTGGGGATTCGCGGTGATCGAACACTCGCTGTGGCAGGCCATCCCCAGTTATCTGCGCAAGGCCGATAAAGCCCTGCATGACGCCACCGGCCTGCGCTTGCCACTGGAGGCCGCACCGATTCGTTTCGCCTCGTGGATGGGCGGCGACCGCGATGGCAATCCCAACGTGACCGCTAGCGTCACCCGTGAAGTGTTGCTGCTGGCGCGCTGGATGGCCGCCGATTTGTATGTGCGTGATGTCGATCAACTGGCGGCAGAGTTGTCGATGCAACAAGCCAGTGAGGCATTGAAAGCCAAGGCCGGGGACAGCGCTGAACCGTATCGCGCCGTGCTTAAACAGCTGCGCGAACGCCTGCGGGCGACGCGTAACTGGGCGCACGCGTCCTTGACCACCTCCACCCCGGCACCCGCCAATGTGCTGCAAAACAACCGCGACCTGCTGGATCCGCTGGAACTGTGCTACCACTCGTTGCATGAGTGTGGCATGGGCGTGATCGCCGACGGCCCATTGCTCGATTGCCTGCGTCGAGCAGTGACCTTCGGCCTGTTTCTGGTGCGCCTCGATGTGCGACAGGATTCGTCGCGGCATACCGCGGCCATGACCGAAATCACCGATTATCTGGGCCTCGGTCGCTACGAAGACTGGAGCGAGGACGAGCGCATCGCTTTCTTGATGCGCGAACAGAACAACCGTCGGCCGCTGCTGCCGGCGTACTTCAAACCGTCGGCGGACACCGCCGAAGTACTCGCAACCTGTCGGGAAATCGCTGCCGCGCCCGGCGCATCGCTCGGTTCGTATGTGATCTCCATGGCCGGTGCCGCCTCCGACGTGCTCGCCGTGCAACTGCTGCTCAAAGAGGCTGGCGTGCTGCGGCCAATGCGCGTGGTGCCGCTGTTCGAAACCCTGGCGGACCTTGATAACGCTGGCCCGGTGATCGAAAAACTGTTGCTGCTGCCAGGCTATCGATCGCGCTTGCAAGGCCCGCAGGAAGTGATGATCGGTTACTCCGACTCGGCCAAGGATGCCGGCACGACGGCGGCGGCCTGGGCGCAGTATCGGGCGCAGGAACGCTTGGTCGACATCTGCCGCGAGCAGCAAGTGGAACTGCTGTTGTTCCACGGTCGTGGCGGCACCGTGGGGCGTGGTGGCGGTCCGGCGCACGCGGCCATCTTGTCGCAGCCACCGGGTTCGGTGGCTGGGCGTTTCCGCACCACCGAGCAAGGGGAAATGATTCGTTTCAAATTCGGCCTGCCGGACATCGCCGAGCAAAACCTCAATCTGTACCTGGCCGCCGTGCTGGAAGCGACTCTGTTGCCACCGCCGCCACCGGAGCCGGCCTGGCGCCATTTGATGGACGAACTGGCCGCCGATGGTGTCGAGGCGTACCGCGCCGTGGTGCGTGAGAACCCGCAATTTGTCGAGTATTTCCGCCAGTCGACGCCGGAACAGGAACTGGGGCGCTTGCCGCTGGGCAGTCGCCCTGCCAAGCGTCGCGCCGGCGGGATCGAAAGCCTGCGCGCCATTCCGTGGATCTTCGGCTGGACCCAGACGCGCCTGATGTTGCCGGCCTGGTTGGGCTGGGAAGCCGCGTTGAGCAAGGCGCTGGAACGCGGTGAAGGCGAGTTGTTGGGACAGATGCGCGAGCAGTGGCCGTTCTTCCGCACCCGCATCGACATGCTGGAAATGGTCCTGGCCAAAGCGGACGCCGACATCGCCCGATCCTACGATGAGCGCCTGGTCGAGGCGGATTTGCTTCCTTTAGGTGTGCATTTACGCGACCTATTGTCGCAGGCGTGCGCCGTGGTCCTGGGGTTGACCGGGCAGTCGCAGCTACTGGCACATAGCCCAGACACCCTCGAATTCATCCGCTTGCGCAACACCTACCTCGACCCGCTTCATCTATTGCAGGCGGAGTTGCTGGCCCGTTCGCGACAACAGGACGTGGCGCAAGACAGCCCTGTAGAACAGGCGCTGCTGGTGTCTGTGGCGGGGATTGCCGCGGGTTTGCGAAATACCGGCTAAGGTTTTTTTCCGTGGGGCGAGGCACTCGGCGCAGGCGGCGAGTGCCTGTGGGCAGGGGGTTGAAAAGGTCGGTCAGGCGACAGTTAATGATGGGGTTGCGACTTGGGGCACTGCATCGACAGGTCACCTCAGGCGACAGTTTCTCCGACTTTCGGCGGCTTGTGTGGGCAGTAGCTGCTGTGTATCTTGATCAGCCTTTGGCCGTTTGGGCGGCCACGACCCTATTTTGAGATTGGCCCCACGAGGCGAATCTGACGTTATCCATATAAAAATTGAGGAGCACATCGATGCGCGTCATTCTGCTGGGAGCTCCCGGGGCCGGTAAAGGTACTCAGGCACAGTTCATCACCGAGAAATTCGGCATTCCGCAAATCTCCACCGGCGACATGTTGCGTGCAGCCGTCAAGGCCGGCACCGAGCTGGGCCTGATCGCCAAGAGCGTCATGGACAGCGGTGGCCTGGTATCCGATGACCTGATCATCAACCTGGTCAAGGAACGCATCAGCCAGGCGGATTGCGCCAACGGTTTCCTGTTCGACGGTTTCCCGCGCACCATTCCTCAGGCTGAAGCCTTGGTCAAGGCCGGCGTTGAGCTGGACCACGTGTTGGAAATCGACGTTAAAGACGAAGACATCGTCCAGCGTATCGCTGGCCGTCGTGTTCACGAGGCCAGCGGTCGCGTGTACCACATCGTCTACAACCCGCCGAAAATTGCCGGTAAAGACGACATCACCGGTGATGATCTGGTACAGCGCAAAGATGACACCGAAGAAACCGTGCGTCATCGCCTGTCGGTCTACCACGCCCAGACCGAGCCTCTGGTGAAGTTTTACCAGGAGCTGTCCGCCGCTCAAGGCAAACCGAAGTACAGCCACGTCGAAGGTGTTGGCTCGGTTGAAGAGATCACCGGCAAGGTGCTTGAAGCGCTGAGCTAAACAAACGCTTCATCTTCTACGGCCCGCTTGCGGGCCGTAGTTGTTTATACTGGCGCACTTTTTCTGACCTCTCTTACGGAAACATCGATGAGCACCTTGCTGGCCCTGGACACCGCGACTGAAGCTTGCTCCGTTGCCTTGCTGCATGAAGGCAAAGTCACGAGCCATTACGAGGTGATCCCGCGCCTGCATGCGCAGAAGCTGTTGCCGATGATTCAGCAATTGCTCGCCGATGCCGGGACCACCCTGCAAGCGGTCGATGCCATTGCTTTCGGCCGTGGGCCGGGCGCGTTTACCGGTGTGCGAATCGCCATCGGTGTGGTGCAAGGCTTGGCGTTTGCGCTGGATCGTCCGGTGTTACCGGTGTCGAACCTGGCGGTACTGGCGCAACGCGCGTATCGCGAACACGGCGTGAGCCAAGTGGCCGCCGCCATCGATGCGCGGATGGATGAAGTGTATTGGGGTTGCTATCGCGAGACGGCGGGGGAGATGCGCCTGGTTGGCAAAGAAGCCGTGTTGCCCCCGGAAGTGGCGGCATTGCCGGCGGACGCCAGCGGCGAGTGGTTCGGTGCGGGCACGGGTTGGGGGTATGCCGAGCGCATTGCCGTGAACCTGACCGGGCACGACGCGGGCATGTTGCCGCATGCCGAAGACCTGCTGACACTGGCGCGATTTGCCTGGGAACGCGGTGAGGCGATTGTCGCGGATGAGGCTCAGCCGGTTTACTTGCGCGATAAAGTGGCGACGCCTAAGGCTCGTTGATTTCTCACTACCGAGTTGGTCCTATCGCGGGCAAGCCACGCTCCCATAGGATTTATGTGGTTCACAAGATCTGCGGCTGGCTCAAAAACTGTGGGAGCGTGGCTTGCCCGCGAAGGCGATCTACCCAGCGCAGCCAATCGTCGATTTATACCCTCGGCTTTTAATCCTTTTCCCATTTCTGTGTTCTAGTTATCACTGAGCGGTTTGCGAAGTGGGTCGTGCGCCACTAGACTGCCATCATTGATACCGGACATGTACTCATGCGTATAGACGGCGTTTCCTCTCAGTCCTATCCCATCAAGCGCAAGCCTCGCAAAGGCCCTGTGGTGGAAGATGACTACGTCGATATCGACGGTGAGCTGGAAATTCCTTCCGAAGAGCAAATGGCTGCCCGTGCTGCCAAAGCCTCTGCCCAGCGCCTGAGCAACCTCCCGGCCCGTCAGCAGGACATGATCTACCAGCGCGCCATGAGCAAAAGCGTCGCAACGGCACTCGCCAGCTACCTGAGCACGGCCAGTTTTGTCGATTGGGATACGGATGTGCTGGGCCTTGACCTGTACATCTGATGCGCCTGCCTTACTACCTCGGTTGCCCGTCCTGGAGTGAAAACGCCTGGCGCGATTATCTCTATCCGCCCGACGCGAAACCCGCCGAATTTTTAAATCTCTATACCCAAGTATTCAACGCCGTAGAAGGCAATACGACCTTCTACGCGAGCCCGGCTGCCGCCACGGTGCAGCGTTGGGCCAAGGCCATGCCCGAACACTTTCGTTTCACCGCCAAGTTCCCCGGAGACATCAGCCACGGCGGTGACCTGCGCGAGCACCTGACTGCCGCCGATACCTTTGTGCAATTGCTCAGCCCCTTGGGTGAGCGGGTTTCGCCGTTGTGGCTGCAATTGTCGAAAAGCTTCACGCCGCATCGATTGCCCGAACTGGCTGCTTTCATTGATGCGCTGGAGCGACCGCTGGCCGTCGAGGTGCGCCACGATGCGTTCTTCGCCAAGGGTGATGCCGAGCGAATGCTCAATCGTCTGCTGCTGGATCGCGGTGTCGAGCGCATCTGCCTCGATCCGCGCGCACTGTTCAGTTGCACGTCGACCGATCCGTCGGTGCTCCATGCCCAATCGAAAAAACCCAAAGTGCCGCCGCGCCCGGCAGCGTTCACTCAGTTCCCGCAAGTGCGTTTTATCGGCCATCCCCAACTGGAAGCCAACGATCCGTTTCTGCTGCCGTGGGTCGAGAAAATCGCCGCGTGGATCGAAGAGGGCCGCACGCCCTACATCTTCCTGCACACCGCCGACAACTTGCTGGCCGCCAAACTGGCGCAACGTTTTCATGCACAACTGATGCTGCGTTTGCCTGGCCTGCCGCCGCTGCCTGAGCTATACAGAGAACCCGCAGCGGAGCAACTTGGCCTGCTCTGAAGCGGATGTGTTCCCTTTTTCAGGAGCCTGCCAATGGATGCGCAAACCCTTCGAGCCCAGGCGTTCAAAGCACTGCACGAACGCGCTGGCGCATTTGTTATTCCCAACCCGTGGGACGCTGGCTCGGCGAAGATGCTCGCCAGCCTGGGGTTCGAGGCGCTGGCGACCACCAGCGCCGGTTATGCCTTTTCCAACGCACGCCCCGACGGCGCGATGACCCTGGACGAAACATTGGCGAATGTTCGGGCGATTGTCGCGGCGACGAATCTGCCGGTGGCGGTGGATCTGGAAAACGGTTTTGCCGACGACCCTGCCGAGTGCGCCCAGAGCATTTTGCGCGCGGCGGAGGCTGGTGCTGTCGGCGGCTCGATCGAAGATGCCACGGGCCGTGAGGCGACGCCGATCTACTGCTTCGAACATGCCGTGGCACGCATTGAAGCGGCGGTGGCGGTGGCGCGCAGCTTGCCGTTCCCCTTCATGCTGACCGCACGGGCCGAGAACTATCTGCACGGCAATCCCGATCTCGCCGACACCATTCGCCGCTTGCAGGCATTTGCCGAGGCCGGTGCCGATGTGCTTTACGCGCCGGGGCTGCGCAATGCTGAAGAGGTGTTGGCGGTGGTCCGTGCGGTGACGCCCAAACCGGTCAATGTGTTGATGTCTGGCGGGCTCAAGCTCACGGTCGAGCAATTGAGCGAAATGGGCGTCAAACGCATCAGCGTCGGTTCGGCACTGGCCCTGGCGGCGTATGGCGAGTTTTACCGCGCGGCCGAAGAGATCAAGACTTCGGGCACCTTCGGGTTTACCTCGCGGTCCATGCCGTACGCGAAGACTAACCAATTGTTCAAAGGCTGAGGGTTACGCGGCGAAACGCAGGTTTTGCAGAACGATCGGGCGCGCCCAGCCGTTATCGAAGTCGAGTTGTTTCTGTTGTTCCACCAGCTCTTCGGGGGAGAACGGCGGGAAGGGTTTGTCCAACAGGTCCATTTCGAATTCGGCGATCGGCAGGTGCAGCGCACGCGGTTGCGGCGCCGGACCGGCTTCTGGCAGCAGTTGGCCGGCAGTGAGCACGAAAGGGCGGACCCAGCCGCTTTCGAAGTCCTGTTGTTTTTGCTGAGCGACGATTTCTTCCGCCGGGAACGGTGGGGCCGGTTTGTCGGCCAGGTCCAATTCGAACTCGGCAATCGGCAAAAACAGCGGCTCGGGCGGGCGAACCACGGTTTCGGTCACGTTGCATTCGCGCTGGGAGACGATGTGCGCCAGCAGCTCGCTGCCAACCGTCGGTTCGACCGGGCTCTCGAGATCAACTGGTGGAAACTTGAGCGACTCTGGTACCCCATCACCCGGCTGATCGGCCAGCGCCCGGGCAAAAAAATCTTGCCACAGGTGACTGACACCGCCCAGCGCCTGGGTGTTTCGCAGGTTGTAATCGCCGTAGGGCGAGATAAAACCTGTGATTGTGGTTTGAAAGTCTGACATTTTTCTCGGTCGACGCTCAGCTCTGGCAAAATGCCTATCAGTTTTGTTATCGGCCGTTTTTGCCGATCATTAATTTTTTGAGCGTGTTTTCCGATGATTGATCAACCGGCGGTTTGCCGCATCCATGTCGAGGCCCTGGGCACGACCTTTCAGCCACAAGCCGAGCAATGGGCCGAGCGCCTGGGCTTGCCGTTGCAGGTGGATGACGGTGAGTTTGCCTTGCAGGTCGGCGAGCAGGGTTTGCAGCTACAACAGCTCGGGGCGGATGCGCCGGGGCCGGTGCGAGTGGACTTCGTCGAAGGCGGGGCGGCGCATCGTCGGTTGTTCGGTGGCGGCACGGGGCAGATGATCGCCAAGGCCGTTGGCATCGCGCAGGGCGTGCGTCCGCGTGTTCTGGATGCCACGGCGGGGCTGGGCAAGGATGCGTTCGTGCTGGCGAGCCTGGGCTGCGAGATGAGCCTGATCGAGCGTCAGCCGCTGATCGGCGCCTTGCTTGAGGATGGCCTGGCGCGCGGCGCGGAAGATTTTGACGTGGCGCCGATCGTGGCGCGGATGAAATTACTCAAGGGCAACTCAATCGAGGTGATGCGCAATTGGGAAGGCGAGCCGCCGCAGGTGATCTATCTCGACCCGATGTTTCCTCATCGTGAGAAAACCGCGTTGGTGAAAAAGGAAATGCGCCTGTTCCGGCCGTTGGTGGGCGATGATCCGGATGCACCGGCGTTGCTGGAAGCCGCGTTGGCGTTGGCCAGCCACAGGGTGGTGGTCAAGCGCCCGCGTAAGGCGCCGTGTATTGCCGGGCCCAAGCCGAGTCATGCGCTGGATGGCAAATCCAGCCGCTATGACATTTACCCCAAGAAAGCACTCAAGCCCTGACTCGACGCTGATCGTGCTGATCGTTCCCACGCTCTGCGTGGGAATGCAGCCCGGGACGCTCCGCGTCCCTTCAAAGCCGAACGCGGAGCGTCCGTTGAGGCATTCCCACGCGGACGGTTCGACGCCTCGACGTGGGAACGATCCTGTCAGGCTGTCTCTGGCCGATAAGCCCGCATAAACAACCCCACCACTTCCCGCACATGCTCCTCGGCCGCATCCCCGGTCACTGGCTCGCCGCAGCCATACAGCAAACGAAAATTCCCCGCGCCCTTGAGCAGGCAAAAGAAATGTTCGGCCGCATTGCGCGGTTTATCGATGCTCAGCACACCGCTTTGATCCACCTTGGCCAGCAACCGCTCCATGCCATGCAGCATGCGTTGCGGCCCGGCCTCGAAGAAGATCAGCGAGAGTTTCGGGTCCTGGCTGCCCAGGGTGATCATCAGACGGTGCAGGTTCACTGATTCATCGCTGTTAATCAGTTGATGAAAGCCATGCGCGATGTTCAGCAGCACCGTTTCTACCGCAACGCCGTCGGGCAGTTCGAAAAACAGCGGTGGCAGTTGCTCCTCGCATTTGGCGACAACGGCGGCGGAGAACAGGGTCTCCTTGTCGTTGAAGTGGCTGTAGACGGTCAGTTTCGACACGCCAGCCTCAGCCGCCACCGCGTCCATGCTGGTGTTGGCGTAACCATTGCTCAAAAACAGAATTTTCGCCGCATCGAGGATGGCCTGGCGCTTGGCCAGATCCTTGGGGCGGCCCGGACCATTGGGTGCTGAATGATTGTTCGACATTCTTCGCTTTAATACTGGACTGGTGAGTTTGCTATTAATACCATACTGGTCAGTATAATTATTCCAAGCACCATTAGCGAAAGGTCGTTCACCATGTTCCGCTATGCCTTGCACCTCGCGTTGCCAGCCAGTCTGGCGGTTTTATTGACTGCGTGTGGTCACGAAGAGGCGCCTCAAGTCACCATTCGTCCGGCCATGGTGGTGCAGCCAGAGCCTTCGGCGCAGGCGATGGAAAGCTATCCCGGGGAAGTGCGGGCCCGTTACGAGCCAGACCTGGCGTTTCGCATTGGCGGCAAAGTCAGCCGACGACTGGTCGAAGAAGGGCAGCGGGTCAAGGCTGACCAGCCTCTGGCCGAGCTCGATCCACAAGACGTGCGCCTGCAACTGGAAGCCACCCGCGCCCAGGTCGCCGCCGCCGAGGCCAACCTGAGCCTGGTCCGCGCCGAGCGGGATCGCTACAAGACCCTGATGGACCGGCAGATGGTCAGCCGTTCGCAGTACGACAACACCGAAAACCTTTACCGATCCGGTGAAGCACGCCTCAAGCAAATCAAAGCCGAATTCAATGTCTCGACCAATCAGGCGAGCTACGCAGTGCTGCGCGCGCCTCAGGATGGCGTGGTGGCCAAGCGGGCCGTGGAGGTCGGGCAAGTGGTGGCCGCCGGGCAAACCGTGTTTGTCATCGCCACCGATGGTGAACGTGAAGTGTTGATCAGCCTCCCGGAACAAAGCTTTGGCCGCTTCAAGATCGGCCAGCCGGTGTCGGTAGAACTCTGGACCCAGCCTGATCAGCGCTTCGCCGGACGCATTCGTGAACTGTCGCCCGCCGCCGATCCGAAGTCGCGCACCTTCGCCGCCCGTATCGCGTTCACCGCCGGCAAAGTCCCGGCGGAACTCGGCCAAAGCGCCCGGGTGTTCATCCAGACCGCAGAAACCATCGCTCTGTCGGTGCCTTTATCGGCCGTCACGGCGGAAAACGGTGCGACCTACGTTTGGGTGCTAGGCGCCCACAATACCCTGAAAAAAGCTCCGGTCCGCATCGGCGCGTTCGGCGAGAAAACCGTGCCGGTGCTCGAAGGCCTGAACGCCAGCGACTGGGTCGTGGCCGCTGGTGTCCATGTGCTGCATGACGGGCAGCAAGTGCGTCCGGTGGATCGCGCCAACCGCGTGGTCAAACTGGCGGACAAGGAGTAATTCCCGATGGGTTTCAATCTTTCCGAATGGGCGTTGCGTAATCGCCAGATCGTACTGTTCCTGATGCTCCTGCTGGCCGTTGTCGGTGCACTTTCCTACACCAAACTCGGCCAAAGCGAAGACCCGCCGTTTACCTTCAAGGCGATGGTAATTCGAACCAACTGGCCGGGTGCCACGGCTCAGGAAGTGTCGCGCCAGGTCACCGAGCGCATCGAAAAGAAACTGATGGAAACCGGCGAGTACGAACGCATCGTCTCGTTTTCCCGTCCGGGTGAGTCCCAGGTAACGTTCATCGCGCGCGATGCCATGCATTCGGTGGACATTCCCGAGCTCTGGTATCAGGTCCGCAAGAAGGTCAACGACATCCGTCACACCTTGCCGCCGGGTATCCAGGGGCCGTTTTTCAACGATGAATTCGGCACCACTTTCGGCAACATCTATGCCCTGACCGGCGACGGTTTTGATTACGCGGTGTTGAAGGACTACGCCGACCGCATCCAGATCCAGCTGCAACGGGTCAAGGATGTGGGCAAGGTCGACCTGCTCGGGTTACAGGACGAGAAGATCTGGATCGAACTATCCAACGTCAAACTCGCCACCCTTGGTCTGCCGTTGGCCGCCGTGCAGCAAGCGCTTGAAGAGCAGAACGCAGTGTCGACGGCCGGGTTCTTCGAAACCACCAGCGAGCGATTGCAGCTACGGGTCTCGGGGAATTTTCAGACCGTCGACGAGATCCAGAACTTCCCGATCCGCGTCGGTGATCGCACTTTCCGCATTTCCGATGTGGCTGACGTTCGCCGTGGTTTCAACGATCCTCCCGCGCCGCGCATGCGCTTCATGGGCGAAAACGCGATCGGTCTGGCCGTCGCAATGAAGGGCGGCGGCGACATTCTGGTGCTGGGCAAGGCGCTGGAAATCGAGTTCGACCGCATCCAGAACAACCTCCCGGTCGGCATGCAACTGCGTAAGGTATCGGACCAGCCGGCCGCGGTGAAAACCGGGGTCGGCGAGTTCGTACAGGTGCTGGTAGAGGCCCTGGCGATTGTGTTGCTGGTGAGCTTTTTCTCACTTGGCGTACGCACCGGCATGGTGGTGGCGCTGGCGATTCCGCTGGTGTTGGCGATGACCTTTGCCAGCATGTATTACCTGGGGATCGGCCTGCACAAGATTTCCCTCGGTGCGCTGGTGCTGGCGCTGGGCTTGCTGGTGGACGACGCGATCATCGCCGTGGAAATGATGGCGATCAAAATGGAGCAGGGTTTCGACCGGGTCAAGGCAGCGAGTTACGCCTGGACCAGCACGGCGTTCCCGATGCTTACCGGTACGCTGATCACGGCCGCCGGGTTCCTGCCGATTGCCACCGCGCAATCGAGCACCGGCGAATACACCCGTTCGATTTTCCAGGTGGTGACCATCGCGTTGCTGGCCTCGTGGGTGGCGGCGGTGGTTTTTGTGCCCTATCTGGGGGAAAAACTCCTGCCGGATCTGGCGAAGATTCATGCCGCCAAACATGGTACGGGTCAGCCCGATCCTTACGGCACACCGTTCTATCAACGTGTCAGACGTCTGGTGGAGTGGTGCGTGCGGCGACGCAAAACCGTGATCGTGCTGACGATCATGATGTTTATTGCCTCGGTGGCGCTGTTCCGCTTCGTACCGCAGCAATTCTTTCCGGCGTCGGGTCGACTGGAGTTGATGATTGATTTGAAACTGGCCGAAGGCGCGTCCCTGAGCAACACCGCCGATGAAGTGAAACGCCTTGAAAGCCTGTTGAAGGATCACGCCGGTATCGACAATTACGTGGCCTACGTCGGCACCGGTTCTCCGCGTTTTTACCTGCCGCTGGATCAGCAACTGCCGGCGGCGAGCTTCGCGCAGGTGGTGGTGCTGGCCAAATCCATCGAGGATCGCGAAGCCCTGCGCACCTGGCTGATCGAAGCCCTCAACGAACAATTCCCGGCCCTGCGTGGGCGGGTTACGCGTCTTGAAAACGGGCCGCCAGTGGGTTATCCGGTGCAGTTCCGGGTGACCGGTGAGCATATCGACGAAGTCCGCGCACTGGCCCGTAAAGTGGCGGCCAAGGTGCGCGAGAATCCGCACGTGGTGAATGTGCACCTGGACTGGGAAGAGCCGAGCAAAGTGGTGTACCTGAACATCGATCAGGACCGCGCCCGAGCACTTGGCGTGAGCACGGCGAACCTGTCGAAGTTCCTGCAAAGCTCGCTGACCGGTTCCAGCGTCAGTCAGTATCGCGAAGACAACGAGTTGATCGAGATCCTGTTACGCGGCACCGTGCACGAGCGCACCGAACTGTCGTTGCTGCCGAGCCTGGCCGTGCCGACCGACAACGGCCGCAGCGTTGCACTGTCACAGATTGCGACGCTGGAATATGGCTTCGAGGAAGGCATCATCTGGCACCGTAATCGCCTGCCGAACGTGACCATCCGCGCCGACATCTATGGCAAGGAACAACCGGCAACCCTGGTGAAACAGATCATGCCGACGCTCGATCCGATTCGCGCCGAATTGCCGGACGGTTACTTGCTGGACGTCGGCGGCACGGTCGAAGATTCCGCCCGCGGACAGAATTCGGTGAAGGCCGGTGTGCCGCTGTTCATCGTGGTGGTGTTGACGTTACTGATGCTGCAGTTGCGCAGTTTTTCCCGCACGGTGATGGTGTTCCTCACCGCGCCGCTGGGGCTAATCGGCGTCACGTTGTTCCTGATCGTGTTCCGTCAGCCGTTCGGTTTTGTTGCGATGCTCGGGACCATCGCGTTGTCCGGGATGATCATGCGTAACTCGGTGATCCTGGTGGACCAGATCGAGCAGGACATCGCGGCAGGCCTCAAGCCGTGGCAGGCGATTATCGAGGCCACAGTGCGCCGTTTCCGCCCGATTGTACTGACCGCGCTGGCGGCGGTGCTGGCGATGATCCCATTGTCACGCAGCGTGTTCTTCGGGCCGATGGCGGTGGCGATCATGGGCGGGCTGATCGTGGCGACAGCGCTGACGTTGCTGTTCTTGCCGGCGCTGTATGCGGCGTGGTTCAGGGTGAAGAAAGAGCCGGTCTGACTTCCTACATGTATTTCAGATCCCTCTGATATTGAGTCAGAGGGGCCTGAATGTTGTACTCAAGACTCAGTTTCACGAGTTTTTGAGACAGTAGTCATGAAGAAGCCGCCAGCTTTAACGGGGAGGACCGATCCGGTCTTCGACCTGTTGATGAAATCGCCCCACAAGGAACGCCTCCCGGACTACCTGGCCCTGCTGAAGCCTTTGGATGATCAGGGGCGTTACCTTCCTTTCGATGAGTTGCGCTACCGCTGGGCGCCGGGGCTGGATTCCAGGTTGTGCTGGGCCTTGGTCAAAAAAGCCCGGACAGCGCATTACTCCTGCCTTCTCCCCTTGGGCGAGCCGGTCCTGTGGGGCAACTTCGTGCTGACGCCGTTGGCGCAGAAAGCCATTTCCGCGGTCGATCGGCAAGCCACCACCGCCGCGCTGGAATACATGACCAGCCAGATCGGTGAGCGCGCGCATTTCAGTTATCTGCTCAATGACCTGATCGAAGACGAAGCCATCAGCAGCAGCCAACTCGAAGGCGCTGCAACCACTACGCGGGTGGCCAAGGACATGCTCAAGCGTCATCGCCTGCCGCGAACGCCCGATGAGCGGATGGTCATTGGTAACTACCGAATGATGAACTTTGCCTGGGAGCAGCGTTATGAACCACTGAGCGTGGAGCTCATCACCGCGATGCATCGTGTGGGTGTCCAGGGCATTGAAGACGCGCAGTATTCGCCGGGGGAGTTGCGTGGCAACGATGATGTGGTGGTGCAGGACGGTGAGGGCAATACCGTGCATATACCGCCGCCTGCTGCCGGGTTGGTGTCCCGATTGGCGCTGCTGTCGAAGTGGATCAATCAGTCCCATAACGATATCAACCGTGGGGACTACCTCCATCCACTGGTCAAAGGTATCGCCCTGCATTTTGCTTTGGGTTACGAGCATCCTTTCCGCGATGGCAATGGTCGTGTCGCTCGGGCCCTGTTTTATTGGTTTATGTTTAAAAATGACTATTCGGCGTTTCGCTATATTGCGATCAGTGTTTTGCTGCGCAACGCGCCGGTGAAATACGGGCGGTCGTATTTGAATACCGAGGCCGATGAACTGGACCTGACTTACTTCATCGATTTCCAGTGTTCGGTGATCCTGCGGGCTGTCGGTGGTTTTACCGAGGTCTATCGGAACAGACTGGCCCAGGCCGCGTCTGCGACCTCATCCGTTATGGAAGCCATTTAAATGAAAAAGCCCGCTGAACCTGTAAAGGGCAGCGGGCTTTTTTTCGCGTGATGGCCGCTAAAAACTACAACGTCCCAAACACCTTCTTCGCCAAACTGGTTGCCGCCGCTGCAGGGTTCTGGCGGAGGGTTTCTTCCTGTTTGCCGATCATCTCGAACAAACCGTTCAAGGCCTGCTCGGTGACGTAGTTTTCGACGTTGGCGTTCTTGGCATCCAGCACACCCAAGGTCGCCGCCTGACCGGCGAAAGTGTTGTATTGCTTGGCCAGGCCGACCTGGTCGGTGGCTTGTTTCACAATCGGCAGGAACTTCGCACGGATCTGTTCGCGGCTGGTTTTGTTCAGGTATTGAGTGGCCGAGTCGTTGCCGCCGCTGAGGATGCCCTTGGCATCGTCCACGCTCATCTTCTTCACCGCGTCCACGAGGATCGGCTGGGCTTGGGTCACGGCGATTTCAGCCGCTTTGTTCATGCTGGTTTCCAGTTCGTCGACCTGACTACCCATGCCGAACTGCTTCATTTTGCTGGCGACCTTGCCGAGCTTGCCCGGCAAACCGATCTTCACGTCCGGGTTGTTGCTGAAGCCACCCGGCGTGCCGAGTTGTTTGACCGCCAATTGTGCACCTTGGGTCAGGGCATCCTTGAGTCCGCCGGTGGCATCTGTTTGCGACAGGTCGCTGAGCGTCAGCGCCAGCGCGCTGGCTGAGATCATCAGGCCTGCGCAGAGGCCGGCGAAGCGAAGGGTAGGGCGGAGCATGGCAACTTCCTTGTTCGGAAAGAGGAGATTAGTGAAACGCTGGCGACAATCTAACGGATTTTTGCAGCAGTTTCGCCCGTGTATTGTTGATGAACGCTATTTTCAGACTTTGCTGAAGGGTTGCAATACAACGGACCCGGGACTGACCGCGATTGAATTACGGTATTCATTCTCAGTGGCCGTCAGGGTATAGCGTTTACCGGGCACAACAGTGTCTGGGTCGTATTCCAGATAAAACGCCTCTGCCATTTCTTCACTGATATGCACTTGAGTCAGTTGGACTGCCGCATTGTCGTGCTCATGGGCAACAATGGTCACCGCGTGCTCGGGTTCTACCGCTTGAGGTTCTTGCGCCTGAATATAAAGACGACCGATAGGGCTAAGGTGCAGGGTTTGGCGATGCGGTGCACGGTGGACTATGACGAAGTAGTCCAGGTCAATCAGCAGTGGAACGCCATTGTGGGTCATGTTGATTGTCACGTGGTACTTAACGCTTACATCGGAATAATTGTGTGGAAATGAAAAGTTCCAGCGCCCGCTGCGCAACACCGGTTCTCGGGATTGTGCGACTTTTACTGGCGTAGAAGAGTTTGCAGTTTGAACACTTATGTACGTTTCACCTTCGCCATTGCTGGGGGGTAGAAAGTCTTCTGGCAAACTAAAAGTGAGGGTGATGTAGCGGTTGCTATCTTCTAATGAGTTCATCGCGATATCCGTATCGGGATTAGTTGTGGGCGGCTATTAATCCATAATTGATCGACGATAAGAACATCCTTGTTCTAAAAGTCATTGTCAGAACGTTACAGGCTCTCCAACTTGGCCTGATCCGCCGCATCTTCACTGCGATGCAATGCCACCTGACGGATCGACAAGCGGATCTCCGCCGGCAACACCCGTTTGGCCGCACCTTCGGCCAGTTCGCCGAGCAATTCGTGATAGCTCAACTTGCCGGCTTCGTCGCGCTTGAGCACGTCGAGGTCCAGCATGGTCTGGATGAAGTGACGGAACAGGCTCTTGTCGAAGAATTCCGGGGCATTCAGGCCATGGAGGATCGACAGGCGCTGGGCCATGACCGTGCACAAGTCTTCCAGCTCTTCGGCGCTTATGCTGTTCTGGCCGCTGTTGAGCAGTAAAGAAACGGTCATGTAGAAGCGCTGCAACGTCTGGGCGATGCTCTTCGACAGCAAGGTCAGCAGCACGAAATGCCGCGAGCTTGGCGCCGGACGCAGGTACACATTGTTTTCGAAACGCAGCAGGCCTTGCTCGACGAACGCTTCCAGCCATTGGTCGATCACCGCGTCCAATTCATCCATGGACCAGCGAATGAACAGTTCCGATTGCAGGTACGGGTACAGCGCGCGGGTGTAGCGCAGGATCTGTTCGCGGTTCATGCGCGAAGCGCTCTGGAAGAAACTCGCCAGCAGCGCCGGCAACGCAAAGATGTGCAGGACGTTATTGCGGTAGTAGGTCATCAGGACGGCGTTTTGCTCGTCCAGATACAAAATTTTGCCCAGGGCATCGCTCTGCTCGGACAGCAGATCCATGTCCTTCACATGATTGATCAGCGCGCGGCCGTCACCTTCCGGCAGCGTGGTGTGCGGCGAATACGGAACTTTGCGCAACAGCGCCAGATACAAGTCGAGCACTCGCGCCATGGCGCGATCGTCCAGCGCCAGGCGGCTGGTGGAGAGCAACGCCAGGGCCACCAGGTTCACCGGGTTGATCGCTGCCGCTTCGTTCAGATGCTGCGCGACTTTCTCGCCCAGGCGGTTAGTCGTTTCGTTGAGCCAGGCCGGTTTGAATTGCGGGCCGAGTTCCTGTTGGCGCCAGTCCGGCTGTTCGCTGTCGAGGAATTCCGCCAGTTTGATCGGCTCGCCGAAGTTCACCGCCACCTGGCCGAAGCGCTGCTTTAGCGCGCCGATGACTTTGAAGATATCGAAAATCGATTCTTTCTTTTTGGTCGCGCCACGCAGTTCGCCGAGGTAGGTCCGGCCTTCGAGCACTCGCTCGTAACCGATGTACACCGGCACAAATACGATGGGCATGCGCGACGAGCGCAGGAAGCTGCGCAGGGTAATCGCGAGCATCCCGGTTTTTGGTTGCAGCATGCGCCCGGTACGCGAACGACCGCCCTCGACGAAGTACTCGACCGGGAAGCCTTTGGTGAACAGGATGTGCAGGTATTCGTTGAACACCGAGGTGTACAGCGGGTTACCCTTGAAGGTGCGGCGCATGAAAAACGCACCACCCCTGCGTAGCAGGCTGCCGATCACCGGCATGTTGAGGTTGATCCCGGCGGCAACGTGCGGCGGGGTCAAGCCATTGCGGAACAGCAGATACGATAGCAGCAAATAATCGATGTGGCTGCGATGGCACGGCACGTAGATCACTTCGTGACCCTGGGCGACCTTTTGCACGCCTTCGATGTGGTTGACCTTGATGCCGTCGTAGATCTTGTTCCAGAACCAGCTCAGCACCACTTCCAGAAAACGGATCGCGGTGTAGGTGTAGTCGGAGGCGATCTCGTTGCCGTAGCGCAGGGCCTGGGTCTTGGCTTTTTCCGGGGAAATATTCTCGCGCTCGGCTTCGTCGAGGATCGCTTGCTTGACCAGCGGCTGATTGAGCAGGCCTTTCACCAGATTACGGCGGTGGGAAATGTCCGGGCCGATAACGGCGGCTTTGAGGTTGCGGAAGTGCACCCGCAGGATCCGCTGTACCATGCGCACGGTGCGCTCGTGGCCTTTGTTTTGATCGATCAGCTCACGCAGGTGGATCGGCGCGGAGAACTGCACGCGGGTCTTGCGCCCCAGCACGATGATGCTCAGCAAGCGACGCAGACGCCCGGTGACGGCCCAGCTGTCGGCGAAGAGCAATTTCCACGGGCTCGATTCGCTGTCCGGCGACTGACCCCAGAACACGCTGACCGGAATGATCTGCGCGTCTTCGGCGGCATTCTGGCTCAAGGCACTGACCAGTCGGGTCAGGGTTGGCGGTGCGCCGCGCTTGTCCTGGCGGCCGAGCCAGTCGGGTTCTGGAGTCAGGTAGAAGAATGCTGCGGGTTCCACCAGATTGCCCACTGAAACCGGCAGCACCGGGCGAGGCAGGCCAGCGTTGCTGCATTCGGTGTCGACCACGGCAAGGTCGGTCAGCGAAGGGCTTTGCAGGACGTAAAACACCGGGCGACTGCGGTCGAGGTCAAGGGTGAACGACGACTGGTTGATCGTTTCCGAGCGAACCCAGAGATACAACAGTCGGCGCAAGGTGCCAAACACAAGACGGCGGAACGGGGAGCGGGTCATACGGCTTCTGCGTGAGTGAGTAAAATCGAGCATTTGCTCGGGGGGCTGACAGTGTGCCGGATTCATCGAAAATCGGCAAAAAAGCGCGTAAGTAAACCCTTTTGAGAGTTTTAGCGCCTGACATATACTCGGCAAGCCCGCAGTAGCCAGACAGTGGCACCTATCAGCGCAAGCAATGTTCCCGAGGCTTTCCTGCGAAAAGCCCGATCAATAATAAAAAAGGAGTATGAAGAGATGGCAACACGTGAAACCGGCAATGTGAAGTGGTTCAACGACGCCAAGGGCTACGGTTTTATTCAACGCGAGGACGGAGTGGACGTGTTCGTGCACTACCGCGCGATTCGCGGCGAAGGGCACCGTTCGCTGGCTGAAGGGCAGCAGGTTGAATATGCCGTGGTGACGGGCGAGAAGGGATTGCAGGCTGAGGATGTGGTGGGGCTGTAAACGCAACCCTTCAAATCACACAACACCCCTGTGGGAGCGTGGCTTGCCATCCAACAATGATGTGACTGACAAACCGCAATCGCGGGCAAGCCCGCTCCCACAGGACGTGTTAAGCAGTTTTCCAGGTGATTTCTTCTTCACCATCCGCGCTGATGCGCATCCAGCGATCCGCTGTTTCTTCACCTTCTTCCTCGACCCACGTACCCGGCGCGCAACGCACTTCGACGTTCAGCGCGGCAAAGGCTGCGCGGGCGCAGGCGATGTCGTCTTCCCATGGGGTCTGGTCGCTGTCCAGGAACAGACTGTTCCATTTGCCCACGGCCTTGGGTAGCCAGGTGACCGGCACGTTGCCGGCCTTGCACTTGTAGGTCTGACCTTTCTGAACCCAGTCGGTGCATGGGCCCAAAGCAGTGCCGAGCCAGGCCGCGATGGCCTTGTAGTCGACGTCGGCGTCTTTCAGGTAAATCTCGATATCGGGTTGGCGCATGGATGTCCTCACTGCGGGTCTGAAAAATCCATTCGCGGATTTAGCCGGCCTCAAGCCGTTGCTCAAGACCAAAAAATTAAAAGTTTATTGAAGAACGAAGTAATCGTAGCGCATCGAAACGGTGACCTCGAACGGCTCGGTCTGTTCGATGACTGCCGCCCGGCGCTCAGCACTGGCACGCCAGCCATGGGGTGTCATGGCCAACAAGTTCGCGCGGTCTTGACCACTTTCCAGGATCAGTTTGAATTCCAGGGTTTCACTGTGTGCCAACGCCATGCCTTCCGGCACGAGCGCCAGATGCTTGTCGTCAGTGTATTCACGCACTTCGTCGTACAGCCGCTCGCGCAATTCCATCAGATGGCCGCTGGTCGGCCCGACTTTCATCAAGCCGCCACCGGGGCTGAGCAGGCGTTTGGCCTCTTCCCAATCCAGCGGGCTGAAGACGCTGGCGAGAAACTGACAACTGCCCGAGGCCAACGGCACCCGCGCCATGCTGGCGATCAACCAGGTCAGTTGCGGGTTGCGTTTGCAGGCGCGTTTGACCGCTTCCCGGGAAATGTCCAACGCGTAACCGTCAGCGTTCGGCAAAGCCTCGGCGATTTGCGCGGTGTAGTAACCCTCGCCACAGCCGATGTCGAGCCAGCGATGCGGCGCGTATTGCGCCGCCAGTTCGGCCAGACGCTTGGCCACCGGTGCGTAATGGCCGGCGTTCAAGAAGTCGCGACGGGCTTCGACCATGGCCAGGTTATCCCCAGGGTCGCGGCTGTTTTTGTGCTGCACCGGCAACAGGTTCAGATAACCCTGGCGCGCGCGGTCGAACCGATGCCCGGCGGGGCAAGCCACGCCGTTGTCCACCGCGTTCAGCGGTTCACTGCAGATCGGGCAGGCGAGCATCAGGCGAGCAACTTGATCAGGGTCTGGTAGTAAATTTCGGTCAGCACGTCGAGGTCAGCGGCCAGTACGCGCTCGTTGACCTGGTGGATCGTCGCGTTGACCGGGCCCAGTTCAACCACTTGCGTGCCCATGGTCGCGATGAAGCGACCGTCGGAGGTGCCGCCGCTGGTGGATGCCTTGGTTTCACGACCGGTGACGTCCTTGATGCTCGACGCGACCGCGTCCAGCAACGCACCCGGCTCGGTGAGGAACGGCAGACCGGACAGCGCCCAGTCGATATGCCAGTCCAGGCCATGCTTGTCGAGAATGTCGGCGACACGCTTTTGCAGGCCTTCAACGGTGGACTCGGTGGAGAAACGGAAGTTGAACACCGCTACCAGGTCACCCGGAATCACGTTGGTCGCGCCGGTGCCGGAATTGACGTTGGAGATCTGGAAACTGGTCGGTGGGAAGAAATCGTTGCCATGGTCCCAATGCTCGGCGGCCAGTTCGGCCAAGGCCGGGGCGGCGAGGTGGATCGGGTTCTTGGCGAGGTGCGGATAGGCCACGTGGCCCTGTACACCGCGAACGGTGAGTTTGGCGCCGAGGGAGCCACGACGGCCATTCTTGACCACGTCACCCACCAGCGTGGTGCTCGACGGCTCGCCGACGATGCACCAGTCCAGACGTTCCTTGCGCGCGGCGAGGCGTTCAACCACAGCCTTGGTGCCATGGTGCGCCGGACCTTCTTCGTCGCTGGTGATCAGGAAAGCGACCTTGCCCTTGTGATCCGGGTAGTCGGCGACAAAGCGCTCGGCGGCCACGGTCATGGATGCCAGGCTGCCTTTCATGTCCGCCGCGCCTCGGCCGCAGAGCATGCCGTGTTCGTCGATCAGCGCGTTGAACGGGTCGATCTGCCAGGCAGTCACCGGGCCGGTCGGTACCACGTCGGTGTGGCCGGCGAAGCACAGCACCGGGCCGTCGTGTTTACCGTGGGTCGCCCAGAAGTTATCCACATCTTCGATGCGCATCGGTTCCAGCATGAAACCGGCATCGCCCAGGCGCTGCATCATCTGCTTCTGGCAATCGGCGTCGACCGGCGTCACGGACGGACGGCGGATCAGGTCGATGGCGAGTTGAAGGGTCGGCGAAAGGTCGGCGTGGGCCGTCATGGAAAACTCCGGAAAACTTGAAATTGGGCAATAGCCAATGTGGGAGCGAGCCTGCTCGCGAATGCGGTGTGTCAGTCAACATAAACG